>JBKHFO010000097.1:0-11963 GCA_046540175.1 Candidatus Hydrogenedentota bacterium | reverse complement strand
GTGGAACGCGCCCAAGAATACAAGATACCCATAAGCGAGGCTCAACGCGCCAACCCCAGCGCGCTTCTCCATGGCCCCGTCGCGGCCGAGGAGGCATGGCGGGCGTTGGGCGTCGAGGATCCCGAAGTCTACGAAGCCATCCATTGGCACACCACGGGCAAGCCGGAACTGGGCCGTGTCGGGCAGGCCCTGTACGTGGCCGATTTCTGCGAGCCTACCCGCCCCATCCCCCAGGCCGCCGAAGCGCGCCGCATTCTGGCCGCGGAAGGGTTCGAGCGGGCGCTGCTTTACGTAACCCAGGAAAAGGCCGCCCATGTGCGGGCCAAGGGCGCCGCGGAACCCACCACGGAAGCCTTTTTGGAATGGGTAAACGCGGAGTTTGGACCATGAGCGCTGCTGAAGATCCCTTCTCCGGGATCGCACCGTGCTACAATGCAATCATGTCGCACGTCAACTACGACGGGTGGGTCTCAAAGACGGGCTTTCTGGCCGATTTGCTCCCCGATGGGTTCCTACACATCGACGTGGCCTGCGGCACCGGCGTGCTCGTGGAAAAGCTGCGTCAGAGCGGCTGGCGGAGCGTGGGCGCCGACCTTTCCCCCGCCATGGTTCAGCAGGGACGCCGCAATGCGCCGGGCTTTCCCGGCGTGGCCGCCGACATGCGCGCCCTGCCCTTTCACAACGCCGCTGGCATGGTAACGTGCCTCTTCGACAGTCTGAATTTTCTCACCGAAGAGACGGACTTGGAGCGGGGACTGAGCGAAATGTCCGAGGCGTTGGCGCCGGGCGGTCTTCTGTATGGGGACATAATCACTGAGCGCATGGTGTTAACCCATTTCGCGGGCAAACGTTGGACCGAGCAGAACGGACGGTTCTCCACCACGTGGCAAAGCGATTATTCCAAGAAGACCCACCTCGCCGAAACGCGCGTAGTTGTAGACGGCGGACCGGTAAACTACATTTACGAACGCATATTTCCCCTCGCCACGCTGCAATCCGCCGTGGAGCGCGCCGGGTTGACGGTGCTCGCCTTCTGCGATGCCGCGACGTGGAAAAAACCCCGCAAACGGTCGATTCGCGTCGATTTCGTGGCGGCGCGCTCCCCGTCGTCCAAGCTCATTCAAGATTTTGAAACGGTGCGAAAGAAGATTCAACTATGGCAACACCGCTAAAATTGGAGCCCCAACCATGAATATCCTCGTCATGGGAGCGGGAGCGATTGGAAGCGTGCTCGGCGGCTTTCTGGCCAAGGCTGGACACACCGTCACGCTGGTGGGCCGCGCGAAGCATATGGACGCCATCCGGCGGAACGGTCTCACGATTTCGGGCATCTTCGGAGAACATCGCATTGAGACCCTCCGGCCCTGCGTGTCCGTGAGCGAGGCGGGCGGCGTCCCGTATGGTTTCGTTTTCCTTACCGTGAAGTCCTACGACACGGAGCGCGCCGTGGAAGAGCTTGCGCCGCTGGTGAGCGAGGACACCCTGGTGTGCTCGTATCAGAACGGGTTGGGGAACGTGGACTGTATCGCGGCGCAATTCGGTTGGGCGCGCACCGTTGGCGCACGCGCCATCTACGGCGTCCGGCTTCCCGAGCCAGGCCATGCCGACGTCACCGTAATCGCCAAGCCCACCGCCATTGGCCGCTACGACACCGCCACGCCCGAAACCCCACTCAAGCGGATAGCGGAAGACCTTGACACGGCGGGTTTGCCCACGGTCTACACGGAACGCATCGCCACTATCCTCTGGTCCAAAGTGGCGTACAATTGCGCGCTCAATCCCCTCTCCGCGCTTCTCGACGCCCCCTACGGCCGCTTGTTGGAGACCTCCGAAACGCGCGAACTCATGACCGAGATCGTTCACGAGTTGTACGCCGTGGGGAAGGCCATGGGCGTCGAACTTGAGCCCGATAACGCGGAAGCCTGCCGCCGCCAGTTGTTCGACGAGCTTATTCCGCCCACCGCCAACCACTACGCCAGTATGCGGGAGGATTTCCGCCTCAAGCGCCGCACCGAAATCGGCGCGCTTAACGGGGCCATCGCCGCCTTTGGCCGCCAACAAGGCGTCCCCACCCCTGCAAACACCCGGCTCACCCAGCTCGTGCATGCCTATGAGCAGTTACACAGGACAGTGGCGAGATAGAAGCCGTATCTTCACGTATCCGTACGTGAAAGGCGGTTTCATCTCACGCCAAGGCCACGGGCGTTCCAAACCCCAGGCCTCCAACGGGGGTTAAGGTTCACCGTCATGGAGCCGATAAGAAAGGCGGCGGCATTCAAAGGTGTTGTCTTGGCTTGCCGCCCCATTTCTGGAATTGTCTTCTATGATTGAAATGTTTTTGTATAGCAATACGGGGTGTGAGCAATGTCAATGACTGCGATGGAAACGGCCATGGAATTAGAAACGACACGTTTCGGTGTTATTACCTTCAACGAAGAGGATGTTCTTACTTTTGCCCAGCCGTTATTGGGCTTTCACGTCTACCGCCACTTTATCTTGCTGCCGGGACCCGATGAAAGCCCGCTACTGTGGCTTCAGAGCGTCGATGACGGGCAACTCGCGTTTCTGCTGATGGACCCCACCCTGGTGGTTCCGGATTACACCGCCGGTTTGGCCCGATTGGTGCAAGACGAATTGGGCGCGCGCGATGAACGCTGCGTCCAGTTTTATACCACGGTCACCGTGCCGCAAGATGGCTCGGCGATACGGACCAATCTCAAGGCGCCCATCGCTGTGAATCGGGACGCGCGGCTGGCGCTTCAGGTCATCCTCGACGATCCCCAGTATCCCGTGCACTATATATTGCACGGTCCAGACGAGAGCATCTCAACCCAGCAGGACTAACAACCTCGTGCTTATCCTGACTCGTAAGCCGGAAGAGAGCATCATGATCGGGGATGACGTTGAAGTCAAAATCCTCGACATCCACGACAATAAGGTAAGGCTCGGCATTTCGGCTCCCAGAGACGTAGTCGTCCACCGGCGTGAAGTATACCAGGAGATCAGGCGAGAAAACGTGGAAGCTTCTGCTCCGCCTACCCTTGAGGGTTTGGACAGCGTGTTCGCCCGAGAAGCGCACCGTTCAGACAATACCAGCGGCGCGGAGCAACTTAACGAATAAGCGGGCGACCGGCTAAACATCAGAACGTCACCCTATCCATTCAAACACCAATTCCCCCTCCACCCACAATATCGGATGGAGGGGGAATTGCTATACCTTAGTTACGGCGCAGACAGCTTCTTTACAGGCTTCCGAACGCGCGCTGCCACGCCGTTTCAGTTTGTAGTTCTTTGTCCTGCCCCGCAAGCGCCTCGACCTGCTGCTCGTAAGCGGAAGAGCGATGGTGCGTAACGGCTTCTTCCACGTGACTACGCGTTTCCCGCGGCAGGTCCAGTACAAACTCATACCGGGGATCGCCACTCTCGGCCATATTCATATAGATGCCGCTGTGCGTTCCATCGATCGTGCGGAAATAGACGCTCCAGTTACCATTCATCAAGCACTCCGCCCACTTATTCCGCGTGGTCCCAAACCGGTCCTGAACCGGAATGCGGGCAAAGAAGTACTCGCGCCTTTCGGCGATCTCCAACTCTTCGAGATAGAGTTCGGTGTAATCCTCAAGCAGATCGGGCTCTACCCAATTCGCCTGCTCAATACGTTCCAGCAAATCTTCCGCCTGGTTGATGCGATCCGCGCGAGCGTACTCGGGAGGCGTAAGATCTATCCCGCCCTCAATCCGAGAGAGAAGCTGTTCGGCGTTGCTTTCCAAAGCGCCTATCGTAGCGGCGCGGCGCTCGTTTGCCTCCTCAAGTTCGCCTACCTGGTCACGAAGACGATCCACCTCGGCTACTAGCCCTTCTTGCCGGGCCTCGACAATAGCGGTCTCGTTCAGCAGATCCTCGTACTCTTGCTGGACCTGAACAAATTCTTCCTGTTGCTGAGCCAGGTCGTCCGCCACCAAATCCCGCTCCTCTTCAAGGTCGGCGAGCTCCTCCTCCAGATCGGCGATTTCGGAGGTGTATTGCTCATGCTGTTCCACAAGATTCTCAAGTTCCTCTTGCAGTTCCTCAATAGGCACCCCCGCCAAATCCGCGGCTTCCTCGAGTTCAGCAATCGTGTCGCGCAACTGCCTAATCTGAGAATCCTGCTGCTGGATCTCGGCCTCAAGGTCGTCGATCTCTGCCACGTAAGGATTGAGCACCGGCGGCAAGGTATCTTCGACCTGCCGGGCCACGTGGGGGCCAGCCAAAATTCCGATAAGCCCAACCACAATCAGACCAACAACAACCAAAACCGTGCGTCCCATTCCGCCTCCTCCAGTATCGCCCCCTTGTATTTGTCCAGCCGCCGGAGGCGGTGTTGCCGCGCCTCCCCCCGTAAAACCAGTATCCGCCGAGAAGTCCGGGGCAGGGGTGCCGCCTTCGCCAAACGGCGATTGCCCCATATCCGCCCCAAACGCGCCTTCGTCAAACCCTTGAAACTGTCCTCCCCCAGCTTCTTCTTCATCTTCGCCACCGGCCCCAAACATAGGACTCTCCATCGCTTGAGTAGGAGCCGACGTATCCGGGGGCGCGCCAAAGGCGCTATCAAAGGTGGGCGTTTCCATATCGGAATCGGGACCGGGGCTGAATTCCGGAGTTTCCGGCGAGAAATCGCTATCCGCCGTTAGGTCATGGAACCCTGTTCCGCCAGCTTCTTCCCCTCCAAAGTCGGAATCCGAAGCGGGCGTTGCAAAATCACTGGGCTGCTCAAACTCTGGGCCCGGCGTTTGTCTTTCCCCGGCGCCGTCGTCTACTCCCAGATCACTCAGAGGCGGCAGGCCGCCAAGTTCCTCATCTTCGTCTTCTTCACCGCCCGTTTGAGCGGACCCCACGTCATCTTCCGAGGATTCAAAATCGCTTAACGGCGGGAGATCGTTCATCCCTTGGCCTTGCTCTCCAGCGCCACCGTAACCTCCTTCCTCGTCTCCCCCCTCACCAACATCATCGGAGGGATGCCTGAAAGGATCCTCGTCTTTATCCTCTGGACCAGGCTCGCCCTTCCACCTTTCTTCGTCGGACATTACCTATCTCCTCTTTGTTGAGGTTCCCGAAGCATAGAGGGCCTTTCCCCCCTTCCTCTAGTTCGCATTCTATCACTTGGACAGTAGGTTGTCAACAAAACATCCCTATCATCCGGCAATACGCTAAGTATAGATGTAGCAAGGATTTAGCCCGCTAGCCGGCGGGCTGCTCCCGCGGATTTACTCCCCAGAGCGGTCCCTTTGTTCCGTCCTCAAGCCTGTTCCCAAAGCTGGAAGCACACGAATCAGCAGTTTGTCGGCTTCTCCTCGGAGGTCCGGCCGCAGTTCACTGGCATAATCAAAATACCCCAGCGCTTCCTCCGTCTGGCCGGCGGCCAACAAGGCCCGCCCGATTCCGAAGGCGGCTTCGCCCGCCATGGCGCCGTAACGGCCTTCCGGTTCGACCTGAAGCAATACGAGAAAATTATCTATGGCGTCCTGATATCTGCCGGCTTCCAGATAGAGACGCCCCAAAGAGAGGTGGGCCTCCAATCGATCGTCGTAGAACCTTACCACCGTCTCTTCTTCCGCTTCTCGCGATTCGTACAGCGCCAGAACCTGTTCAAAGTGGCGGCGCGCGCCTGCTGGATTGTCCAACAGGTCCTCGTAGGTTACAGCCAGATTGAAGTGTACGCGGATACTGTTGGGATTGTGTTCAAGCGTACTCCTATACAAGCTCTCGTTGTCGCGCCAATCCTCGTTGCGGGCGGCGGTTAGCGCCAAAAACGCGAGCGCCAAGGCCCCGGCCGCCGCCGCGAACGCCGTTTGCGGAGCGCGCCCGCTCGGCAGTTTCGCCCAAATCAATTCGGCGATGGCCCACCAGAACCCCGCCATCGGGACGTACATCCAATGCTCCGCCATGGGCGCGTTGAGCGGGAACACCCCAGCGATAGGCAGCCACGTCAGTAGAAACCAGGCCATGCCCGTGGCGGCGCGCCGGCGCCCGTTCCAGAAGCAATACGCGAGCAGTCCGCAACAGGCCAGGAACAACACCAGCCCAATCAACGCCACCCACCCTGGCACGCCATCCAGCGTGCGTTCCATATGCAAACCCGTTGGCGCGAACAGGAGCCTGATATATAGGGCAAAGGCTTGAAACGCCTCAACCAAGCGCTGGGTAAAAGGCGTCACAGGGCCTTCCATAACGGGAGCGAAGGCTAGCACTGTAAGGCGCAGCGCGCCATAGACAACAATTCCCGCCCCCGCAATCAAAGGGGGAACGAAATGGCTCCAGTGCAGCGGCGGCTTTTCCGAGGCCGGCTCATCTTCCGCCAGCGTCTCCGCACGCTGAAGGTGGGGCCGGGTACTGGCGAAAAGCAAGAGCAAAACCGGCAGAATCGCCGCGGATTCCCGGGAAAGCACGGCAGCCGCCCCAAGCACCAGCGTCCCCGTCCACGCTGCGGCCTTGCGTCCCGCCCCGCCCTGCTGCAGGTAAAGAAACACCGCGGCGAACATGAACGCAGCGGCAAGGGGGTCGGCCCGTCCGCTGATGTAGGCCACGGCTTGTGTATGAAGGGGATGCGCCACCCAAAGCAATGGAACGATCCATCGGATAACCAACGGGACGCCGGCCCGCGTCAGGATACCTAGAAGAAAAACCCCCGCCAGAATGTGCCAGAGGACATTACTTACTTGAAACAGGAACGCTTCCACATCCGGGATACCCCACGTCTCCGGATCCCCCTCCGGCCTTCCGTGGGCAAGAGCGAAGTCCAGCATAAAGGAGGCCGCGGTGAGAGGGCGGTAGTGGTTTCCCTCACCCCGGCCAAACGCATGTTGGTCTTCTTGAAACAGTTGCGTGAACTGCGCGGGATCCTGTACGTGGCGGTGCAACAAGATCGAGGAGGCGTCGTCCCACACAAAGTCATGGCCCACCGTATTGGCGTAAGCCAGAAGCCCCGCCAACACGATGGCGGCCCCCGCCGCCACTGTCTGATACCGTTTCGGAAACCGCCCATTCATTCGCGATGCATGACTTCGAATATCTCGTTGGCTTCCAAGTACTCAAGCTCGACGCCGCGATTACGCCCAATGATGTCCCTTAACCGCAAACCATGGAATTCCTCGCCGGGCCGCACCTGGACGCGTTCCTCACGGTCCTCCTCAGGCAGGTACACGTTCATGAAGACCGTCTCTTGGCCGGTGTCATGATCCTCGTAAAACCCCGTTATTTCGACCTCAGGGCGTCTCAATTGGATCTCGGCGCGCTCCCGTAACCGATCAAACCGCGAATGATCGGGGTCCAATGTTTTCAAGGCTTCATCGGCGAATATCAGCCACGTCCATAGCTCCCGATCATCGGCGCGACGCGCCATGTCCTCGAACTCCTCAATGGCGCGCCGCCTGCCCTCGGCCCAATTCTCGGTCGCCTGATACTCGCCGCGCGTCTCGCGGACCTCATTGAGAGTTTCCTCCATCTGCTCGTCGCCTATTTCGTCGGGGAGACCCTCGTAGGTCTCTACAAACGCCCTCTCGATTTCACCTGCTGAAGGCGGAGGGGGCTCCTCTTCTTCGGGTTCTTCTTCTTCGGCCTCGCACCCAACCAACCCAAATCCGAGGAGGAGCATGAGTGCAAAGGGCAAAAAATATCTGATTCTTTTGGTCATGGACAGTTCCTTATGGTTAGGCCGATTGCGTTCCGACATGAATCAACGAATTATAAAACGTGCGCCGGAATAGTACAAGTTCAAATCGCTCCCCAAAAACCACCGACGCAAACACCCCGCCCCCTGGCAAGTTCGGCAGTCCGGAGACGCGCGCGTTAGGAGCCTCTTCTGCACCAATTTTGCTTGCAACACCAGCAAACTGTTAAAGTATCGGCATAGCCAAGAGTTTTCTGTAATCGTAAACCCAAACGCTTGTTCACAAAGGACGCTTCGATGAATCATGAAATCGGAGGGATTGGCCGTCCTAAACCTAACCCTCCCCATCAGGCGCCACCGGCGCCGAGCCGCTCCACGTCGCCCCCAAACCGTCCTGCCCCGCCCCGCGACCGCGTGGATATAGGCCGGAACGGCAAAGTGACCATGCAGCAAGCCGTAATGATCATTGCGGAACGGAGCATGGAACAGGTGCGCCAAGCAATAGGGGAATCGCGAGAGGCCCTGGGCAAAACCGGCGAGGAAGCCGTTCCCCCGATCCCCGATGCCGTTGCGGGGCGTATCATGGATTTCGCGTTGAAGGGTTTTGAAGGGTTTCAGCGGACGGCGTTCAAGGAGATGGAGGCCGCGGAAGCGCGTCAGGCCTACGCCAGCCTCATTCGTCCGGCCGTGCGTCAGGGCATTGCGGAAGCGCAGACAATCCTAACCGCGCTGAATGCCATGAACGCGAACATGACGGAGTTCGTTTCCGATGTGTCACAGGCGTTGGATGGGCGTATCGCGGGTTTTCTTACTAACGAGGCAAGAAGATAAGGCGGGCGTTCCGACGCGGCGGGGACCCATGGTTTAGGCGCAAGTTCTTTTGGAATTGGCGGTTCCATGGTGTACACTTAGCATACTGGCGTGAGGGGAAACGTGGTTACGTCAGCATGGCTCAATCGAGTGTCTTTGCGAACCAATCGACAGAGGAGGGAAACAGTTATGATGCTCCAGCTTATGCGCGGACTTATGTGCCTTTGTGCGGCAGTTTTGGCGGGATCGGCTTTTGCTCAAGCGCAGCCCGGTATGTCCCCGCAACCGCGGTCCCAAGAGGAGGTGGATGAGTTTTTGATGGAAGGCGATGAAGTGCGCCGCGGCCGGCTCCGGGAAGACGACATGCCCCGCAACCCTGAGTTGTATTACCGCCGAGTGGAAGAGCCCGCCTTGCGGCCGTTTAAAGCGTTTTTCCGCGGGATTGGCGCGGTGTTTTATCAGTCTGTAAAAGCACTGAAAGAAGGCAACGAGAAGTTTCCAGGCCTCGGCACGGTGGAAGTGTTTCGAGGGCTTCGTAAAGGCGGGGTCGAATTAGTTCATGGGACCTACATGGGAATGGCCGGAACCGAACATTGGGGATATGACGAATTGGGTGACGCCAATAACATGATCAACGACAACCTGCTTCTGGCCCACATGATGGATACCGCGACCGCGTGGGGACTTTTCACGGCGTACGATGTTCACACTAGAACGGCCACCCAAACGACGGGCCTCATCTTTGCGGGGCAAATGGTTACGGATACCGGCCATTTCCATCCCGAAGCCGTGGAGATGCGGGAGTTCAGGCGCGAACAGGAAGAGCAGGAGCAGGCGCGGGGAGCCGCCGCGCGAGAGCGCTATTTGGAGCGGCCTCGAAGCGCCCGGCGCAACTAAACCGAGCCAGCGAGAACACCCTTCATAAACGCTCACACTCAAAGGCAAATCGACCGGGGATCTCGCGGTGTCCCGCCGCGGATCCCCGGTTTTCTTGAACGATCAGGAGTAGCCCCGCCAGAAGCGTTTTCGTATCATCATTGGATCACGCTGGAGCTTTCCATGGAGAAACTACACATCGCGGTGATTTCAGGCGGCGTGAGCGCTGAACATGACGTGTCCCTTCAAAGCGGCAAGCTTGCCGCCCGCAACCTCGATCCCTCGCGTTTCGCCCCTACGCCGATCATCATTGAAAAAGACGGCCAGTGGCGGCTGGGCGGCGCGGCCCCCTGCCCGATCTTTGAAGCGATTGGCCGTCTGCCCGAACTCAGCATCGACTGCGCGTTTCTTGCGTTGCATGGCCCCAACGGCGAGGATGGCCGCATCCAGGGCTTGCTGGATCTCTTGGGGATTCCGTATACGGGTTCGCCTTGCGCCGCCAGCGCCCTTGGCATGGACAAGATCCGGAGCAAGGCGCTGTTGGCCCACCACGGCGTGGCCGTCGCGCCAGACATGCTGGTGGATGTGCGGCGTTGGCGCAGGGAACCCAGTGACGTTCAAGCGGACATTGGTCAAGAACTGGGTTACCCCTGCGTGGTAAAGAGTCCGTGCGAAGGCTCCAGCTTAGGAATGGGAATTCCCCACGGCCCCGGAGAACTGAGCCGTGTCCTGGACCATGTTTTCACGTTTGGGGAAACCGCCTTGGTGGAGGGTTATGTGGAAGGGACGGAGCTTACGTGTGGCGTTCTCGAAACCGAACCCGGCGAACCGCCCATGGCGCTGCCCGTCACCGAGATCCGGCCCGTCTCATCCCGCTACTTTGATTACCAAGCCAAGTACACCCCAGGCGCCACGGAGGAGATCACCCCCGCCCCTATACCGGACACGCTACGGGAAAAGGCCCAATCGTTAGCGGTCCAAGCTCACGAGTTAATAGGTTGCCGGGGTTTCAGCCGGAGTGATATGATCGTTCGCGACGGGGGGCCAGTATGGATCGAAATCAACACGATCCCCGGGCTGACCGACGTGTCCCTCTTTCCACAAGCCGCCGCGGCCGCGGGCTTCCCTTATGCCGATATGGCGGCTAAACTCATCGATGTAGCTTTGGCGCGGGCGCAAAACAAGGATGCGTAACATATGCTCCTCACCTTCACCAAGATGCATGGCCTGGGTAACGACTACTTATTCATCGATGCGTCCGAGCATCCCGTCGCCAACCCCAGCGAGCTGTCCCGCCGCATGAGCCACCGGCACCTAGGGGCGGGCGCCGACGGCATCATTCTCGTTCTACCCGGGCAAGTGGGCCCCTTCGCCATGCGCATTTTCAACGCCGACGGCAGCGAGGCGGAGACCTGCGGCAACGGCATCCGCTGCTTTGCCAAATACGTGTATGAGCGCGGCCTCACCGAGGATACGGCCTTCACCATCGACACCCTCGCCGGTCCGAACAAGGTTGAACTCGAGGTGTCGCATGGCCGGGTTACGCGCGTGCGCTCCAACATGGGCAAACCCAACTTTGAGCGCGCCGCGATTCCCATGGAAGGCCCCCCGGGCCGGGTCATCGAGGAGCCGCTCGCCGTGAACGGCCAGACCGTGCACATTACCTGCGTCAACATCGGCAACCCGCATGCCGTGGTCTTTGTCGACGACGCGGCGGAAGCTCCCGTGGCGGAGTTGGGACCGCGCATCGAACGCCACCCCGCCTTTCCTAACCGGACGAACGCCGAGTTCGTATCGGTCCGCGACAGGCACAACATTGACATGCGCATCTGGGAACGGGGGAGCGGCATCACCATGGCGAGCGGCAGCGGTTCGTGTGGCGCGGCGTTGGCGAGCATGCTCACGGAGCGCGTGGACAACCGCGCGCATGTCCATCTGGTATACGGCGCGCTCACGGTGGAATGGGCGTCCGACGGCTGGGTGTATCAAGAAGGACCAGCGGAGGAAGTCTACGAAGGCGCCTGGCTTCACGATGACGATACCTTGATCCAATCGGTGGATGAGCCCCAAACGACGTGAAGAAATACCCCCATCCACCCTTTCATCGTGCCGCCGGCATCTTGCCGGCATATGAGCCGCCTGGAAGGCGGTTAGTACTTGTTCGATTCTACAATTGTGGGGAATCCCGCCCCCCAACCGTCATCCCCGCGAAAGCGGGGATCCACGGGGCGTGTGCCGCTCTCGGGATTTGGGTCCCCGCTTTCGCGGGGATGACGGTGAGGTCCGCGGGATGGCATGAGGCGCGCGGGACGGTAATTGTCAGGGAATCTCATGTGGTTCAATTGGACTCACGGAAAGGTTCTGGGGAGCATCGATCCTCCGTTTTAGCCGGTATGATCCCCAATTGTGGAATAGAAAGAGTACTGGTACTTAGCGCATCCCAAAATTGTGGGTAGTACGCCCCCCAACCGTCATCCCCGCGAAAGCGGGGATCCACGGGGCGTGTGCCGCTCTCGGGATTTGGGTCCCCGCTTTCGCGGGGATGACGGTGAGGTCCGCGGGATGGCGGTGGCAGCGGACAGGATTACCCACAGTTTTGGGATAGGCCGGGTACTAGGGGGATGGAAACAAC
>JBKHFO010000096.1:0-12183 GCA_046540175.1 Candidatus Hydrogenedentota bacterium | reverse complement strand
GGGGGAGCAAGGGTGAATGTTGAAACTTTCCGGCATCATACATACATATAGAACATGGTTACTTCGTGGACTGGCCTTACCCCATATGATGCCCCGAGGGGGGGCCGTGCTGAGTAAACGCACTCATTAGGAGGAGGAGATGGATTATGGATAAGGACGGCGGGGGCAGCCCCGAACAATCGACTACCTTCCTGTCACGGAAGTCGGAGCAGGGCGTTGTTACGTCCTCCCGGTGGCGGGCGTGGTGGCTCGTCAAGATGAAAGGCTATGTGGTCCTCAACGTCCGCCATATGCCCAAGCAAGGCGTATTTGGCAGACTGAAATACGACAGCATCTGGTTTCTGGACGAGCCTTCCAACGGCAAGCCAAAGCGGTGAAAAGGACTCCCAAGTGACGATATACCGGCGAGTAAAGCCGGCCGGGATCTTTTCAGGCTAAGCGCCAGCGCCGGAAAGCAGCTTCTCGTAAGGCTGCGCCGGCGCTTTTTTGTTTGATGTCAGCGACTTGCGGAAGTCCTTTAATCGAGGATGAATCTTGCCGAGAGTTGCCGCACAGTACTTGAAATACTCAATATTATACTTGACTACGGCAAGAAGGCGGGCCTCCTCTTGACTTCATGCGAGTCGCTCATGTGACTAAGAATCTGACACTCTGGCAAGCGAACCGTTGGCCGTCCGTCAGAGGAGGGGGATGACGCCGCCAGCAGAATGGACTTTTCGGGCGGACGAAGAGCGAATGGCGAATACTTTGCGGCCACTCAGGGTTTTGGCAGCGAAAGCCCCCTATCAAGAGGGAGAGTGCGTTATAATAATGTCACTGTCCAAATCCAAAAGGAGAGCAAGTCTTATGACGAAGAAAGTACTTGCCGCTATGTTCATTTCGACGCTCATATTTCCCCGGATCCTGGCCGGGCTGGACGTGGATATCGACTCCCTGGCCGGAAAGGAATGGTACGGCCTGTATTTTGGCGGGGAGAAGGCGGGCTACGCCACGAACGAAATCAGCATAGGCGACGACGGCCAAATCCTCATCGTGGAAGACGCCCGGTTCATGATAACCATGCAGGGGGTCCGCCAGGACATGCGCATCTTCTCCCGGCGCACTTATGAAGCCGAAGGGGCCCTGAGCCGCATCGAGTATGAGGTGGAACATGGCAGCGGAACCAACACCTTTGAGGCGGAGGTGGAGGGGGATACGATGACCCTCCGTACAAGTCTGGGGGGAGAAGTGTCCGTTCAGGAGCTTCCCGCCCCGGAGGAGTCGCTGGCGGACGCCCTGAAACTTGGCCGGCTTGTCCGGGATGAGCCCGCAATAGGGGACGAACTGAGCTACAGCTTGTTCGAGCCGCTGTACCAGCGGGAAATCACGGGTGTGAGTCGCATTGTGGATGAGGAAACTCGGGTTTTCCAAGGTGTGGACACCAATGTGTACAAGATTGAGACCGTCCTTGAACCTTTGGGATTGACCACCACCTCCTATGTGACCGAGCATGGTCTGACGCTGGAAGACCAGGTGGATCTTCTCACCATGCGCCTGGAGCCGGAAGAACTCGCCAAGGACGTGGACTACAGCAATGACGTCATTGTCTCGAACGCCGCCCTGCTGGACGCGCCCATCGAGAATCCTCGAGACCGTGACATGCTCGCCTTGCGGATTGAGGGTCCCCTCGCGGAAGACCATCTATTCAACGACGAGCGGCAGACACTGGAACCGGCCAACGGCGGTTTTCGCTTCGAAGGCAGGCTTCTTGCTGTGGACGACATCGATCCGCCGGAACTTCCCGTCACGGATGAAGACGTGGCGGAGTGGCTTGAGCCCACGCCTTTTGTCCAGAGCGACCACGAGCGCGTGCGCGCCAAAGCGGAGGACCTCCTTGATGGCGAGACCAACGCATGGGAAGCGGCGCGGAAGCTGAACGCCTGGGTGGACGAAAATGTGCGAACGAACTTCTCGGCGCAGCTCAGCAACACCCTGGACGTGCTTGAACACATGGAAGGGGATTGCACCGAGCACAGCGTGCTTTTCATCGGCTTGGCCCGGGCCGCCGGCATTCCCGCGCGGGAAGTAGCGGGCTTGATTTACGTGGAAGGTCCTGACCCGGGCTTTTACTTCCACCAATGGGCCAAGGTGTGGGTCGGCAAGTGGGTCGATATGGATCCGACGTTCGGCCAGGACGTGGCCGACGCCACGCACATCAAGCTGAGCGAGGGCGACCTCTTCGAGCAGAACCGCCTATTGCCGCTCATCGGCCAGATTGACGTCGAGGTCATTGACGAGTAACTTGATGCCACTGCCACGCCGCGAGGACTGATGAACGGCACGCCCCTCACCGCCGCCCAAACTCCAAAACCCCGGCGCCGGGGGCGTGTTGTCACTATCCTGTGCCTCATCGCGGCGGTCGCGGGCCTGGCCGCCGCTTGGTCCATGGGAATACCGCAGACGTGGGCCGCCGGCATGGCCCTGCGCGCCTTTCTCGGCATGCCCGTCGAGGTTTCGGGCGTATCGGCCGATTTGTTGGGGCGGGGCATGGGCGTCCAGCGCCTCGCCCTGTACGAAGATGAGGCGGCTCAACGCGAGCAACGCCCCGCCGTCCTCATCACGGGGCTCAGCGTGGACACCGCCGCGCCGTGGGGAGCGGAGCGGATGATTCGCCTCGTTGATGTGGAGGAAATCATTGCCGATGTTGACGCCCGCCACCCTGATTCTCCCTTTTACCCCTGGCTCGTGGAGCGTCCCGTAGGCGATCCAGACGCCGCCCCGTTTCCCTTGACCTACATCCCCGAGCGGATTGTGCTCCAGCGCGTAACCGGATCCGTTTGCACGCCCGCTTACAGCGCCGCCATCGGCCCCATCACAGCGGATGTGACCATAGCCACTCAGGACGCGTTCCAAGCCAAGGTTGAAGGCGCGGCCTTTACGCTCCGCGCCGCCACGGCGGAGACTGGTGAGCTTATCGCCGTGGATGACGCGCATGCGCAAGGGGAAGCCGTGTACCGAAAGGACACGGGAATGACCCTCCATCCCTCCCGCCTGGTCCTGCCGGAGTGGGGCGTCTTTGAGGGCGAGGGCGGTGTGTCTTTCGCGGATGGCGTACTTGATGTGGCGGCCTCCGTGACCACGGCCCAGCTGAAGGGCCGCGCGCTGGACCGGCTCGGGGCTGTTTACCCGTTGCCCGTGGCGGCCGCCTTTGATGAGTTGGACGCCTCCGGCTCCGAGTTGCGATTGCGCGCCGGGCGGGATTTCTTCGACGCAAGGGGCTCCCGCGCCCAGGCCGTTGTCACGGACCTGCGCGTGGGGGATGAAACGAGTCCCTACTATCAAGGCGACCTGGACTTTCAGGTTGACGGCGATAGCGGCTCGTTGGCGTTTGCGGCTGTCCTTGACGAGGGCCAGCGGCTGGAGGGGCATTGGGCCGGGGACTTGAGCCACGCCGAGGCCCACGCCGGGCTCTCGGGGTGGAGCCGGGCCCAGGTGATCGACAGCGTCCCCGGCGAATACCGCGAAGCGGCGGGACTCGAATCGCTTGACACCATCGAACAAGCCTCGGTGGATGTGGACTTAAGTTGGCCGGCTTACTCCGTAACCGCGGAGACGCACGGTCTGCTGCGTACGCCGGACGGGGTGGAGCCGTTCCAGATCCGCTTGACCGATGGCGAGGGCCGGTGGGCGGACGACGACGATGCGGGCCAGTTGTTGCGGGGTTTGGCCGACATTCAGCTCCCAGGCCTGGACGCGCCGGACGCGCGTATTGACGTGGAAAGCCTGCATCAATGGAACGTGGCCCTCGCAGCAGGGCAAGTGACGCCGCGCACGGTATTGGCCACCTTCACGGGTATCGAAATCCCGGACCGGCTCGACGGCGAACTCGGTCTGGACTCGGTCCACGCCGTTCAAGATGCCGAAGGCCTTCGCGTTGAATTCCAGGGAGATTACCGGGGGTTAGGCGAGCAGGAAGATGGGGTGATTCGCGCCTCGGCCGATATGCGCGCCCCGTCCGTCACCGCCTTGTGGCCCATGGAGGCCGCCGGCGCCTTCACCTTGCCCGGCGCGGGCCAAATCGAGGCCCAAGCCGCGCTTGAAACCGGTCTTGACACGCTGGCGGGGCGCGTAACCTTGACAGATGTCGACACCGCGTACGCGGGCGCGTTGGCGCAGGCCCCAGAGGCGCTGCAAAAACTTCAGGCTCCGGTCTCTGGCGGCGGAACCTTCCGCACAACGGATGCCGGGGCGTATGGGGCCGCGTTTGAGTTCTCTGCCGCCGCGCCCGCTTACGGGGAATGGAGCACGCCCGAAGAGACCCCGATCGAGATTCAGGGCGGGCTCACCGTGGACCCCAGCCTGGACGCTGCCCGGTGGGAACAGATCGAGGTGGAGATCCCCGGCTATTCAGCGGTGACGAGTGAGAACGGCCAGGCGCGGTTCGAACCCCTCCATGTATGGACCGAACTTGACGGCTATGCCGATCTGGATCGCCTTGCGCCCGCCTACGGCATGGGCGATCTTCAGGGATATCTGGAGTTTAGCGGCCCGCTGACCTACGAAGCCCAGACGGTTCGTCTGCCTTTTGAAGCCGAAGGGTTCGGCATGGCGCATGGCGATTTTGCGGCGCCCTACGGGGTTCCCCTTAGCGTGTCGGGCGGCCTGTTGTATGAGGTGGACAACGCCGGGGGCCGCGTCGAAACCTTGCGCGCGGACCTGGGCGAAGCCGACCGTCTGCAAAGCGAAGCCGTTCGGTTCACGCTGGATCCCCTCGTGCTTGAAGGGCCTTTCGTGGCGGAGACCGGCTTCGGCCCGCTTGTGTCCCTGGGCCACGTAGCCTCGGCCGAGGGTAACGCCCGCGCGGAAGGCGAGGCGCGTTGGAGCGAGGAAGGGCCCATGGTGGACGCCGCCGTGGAAAGCCGCGTGTCGTCGCTGCTGCTGCCGGATGGGATCGCCGCCTTCCGGGATGCGCATGTCGAGGGCCGCATTCGCCACGATGCGGGAGAATTGGCGGGAGACGTCATGATCGACCTAGGGGAAGTGACTGCGGCGGGCGTAACCACGGGCCCCGTGCGCGGGCCGATGGTGTTTCGGGGTGATCATGCCGAAGCCGCCAGCATGCGCGCCGGTTTGTGGGACGGCGACGTGGTTTTTGACGTCAGGGTGGGGGTGCTCGATCCCGAACTCCCGGTGGAGCTACGGGCGGTGGTCGACAACATTGATCTGGAGCGTTTCAGCCGCGAGTTCGACCCGCCCGGCGTCTATCTCACGGGCCGGGGCCGGGGCGAAGTAGGGATCAAGCGCGAAGGGGCCGAATGGGAATCCATCCTAGTTCGCCTCGCCGCGGGGGACGGGTTCACCATGAACCGCGCCATGGTGCAACAACTGCTGCTGACCCATCACGTGCGCGACGCCAGCGGGGGCCGTGCGTTGGATGGGATCGTCACGCAGGTGTTGGGCGAGGCCGAGCAGCGGCCGTTTGAACGCGCTGAACTCGCCATGGATCTCTCCCCCGAGCAACGCTTGGTGGGGGATGGGTTATTGCGCAGCCCGCTTCTTAACATGACCCTCGATCTCGCCGTGGACATCGAAGTGATAGAGGATGCGCTGCAACTTCGTCAGGAGGCCGAGCTTGACGAGATCGAGGGATTTGAGTTCGACGCTGGACAGTAGATGGAACGCTTGTCCAATCAGAGGAACGTCGCCCGGTCCGCGTCAATAGAGGAAAACAGGGACAGGCCGATGGACTCCAGCATACGGTCAAGGCGCACCAGGGGAAGCCCCAGCACGTTCTGATAGCAGCCGTTGTAGCGCTCGACCAATAGGGCGCCAGGGCCATCAACCGTGTAGGCGCCCGCCCGGTCCAGGGGTTGCACCGCCTCGACAAACGTCTCAATCATGGCTTCGGAAAGCGGACGGAAGGTGACCTCGGTCACTTCATACGCCTCGGCCGAGCGTCCCAGGGCCGCGCCGGTTGCGGCGACACCGGTGTAGACCCAATGCGTCTCGCCGGACAATGCAGCCAGCATTTCCCGGGCCTCTTCCATGTCACGGGGTTTGCCAAGCACGCGGCCGCCGTAGGTTACCACGGTGTCGGCGGCGATAATACGGGCCGCGGCAGGGGCGCGCCGGGCCACCTCGTCGCGTTTGAGGCAGGCGTTCGCGAGCACCAGTTCGCCGGGCGCGCCGTCGCTGCGTTCGGTCACGTTCGCGGGCCAGACCTCGACATCAAGACCGAGGGCCTCAAGCAAGGCCTTGCGGCGGGGAGAGGCCGAGGCAAGAATCCATTGAGGCATCGGCTTATCCGTTCTCCTCTTCCGCGTTGGCGTCTTCTTGCTCTTCTTCGCGTTCCATGGAAGGCGGGATTTGGACCGGAAGCAACCATCGGCCGCCGGGACCGGCTGTTTCCACGGGGCCTTGTTCCGGAACGATGCGCGTGCCTTCCGGCGCCCAAAGGCTTGTCTCACGGGGCCGAAGCTTGACATTGGGTTCGAGTTCATCGATTTCGATGAGGACCTGTGATCCATCGGGGTTGACGAGATGAATCCGGCAGGGCGCGTAATCCTCCTCCCGGAGGTACAACCAGGCTTCCTCGAACAACCCCGGCGCGTCCTCCTCGGTCCCCCTGGGTTCAAGGCGCAATCCCACGCTTCCGCACTCCTCCTCCTCCGGCGTGAAAAGACTGATGGCATAGGCCTCCCGCAACCGGGTCAAATCGCTTTCGAACCCGAGAAACAAGGCCTCCGTTTCGGGCTGGTCTTCCAGGCGCATCTGTTGGACCTGTTGCAGGTCGGCATCGTATTCGTACACGATGGTGTCATCGACGGCATACGTCACCGGCGGATCGCTATACCGGAAGAGAAGGCGGCGGGGGCGGATATACAAGAGTTCGCCCTCGTTGCTGAAGCGTTCGCCGGGCATGAAGTTGTGTTGGCGGAAATGGGCCTGAAGTGTCTGGATATCCGCCCGCTTTTCCTCGAATTCCTCGACAAACTCCTCGACATCGGGCGGGGATTCCGCCCCAACGGAGGTCATGCCCAACGCGCTTGCAAGCAGTAACCCTAGCATCCACTTCATGAGGCTATTCCTTTTATGAGACTAAACGGCGTGAACGGTCTGTGTATTCATTATCCTTGATCGCCGGAAAGAGGGATGTGGACCCCGCGTGACCGTTGCTTCGAGATTACTCTCCCGCGCCAAGTTCCTTGCTCCGGTTGGCGGCGGCGCGCACGGCTTCCCGCATGATGTTTTCGAGGTCAAGCTCCCGCAATTGCTCCAGGGCCGCCTCGGTCGCGCCGCCTTTCGACGTTACGCGTTTGCGGAGATCGGCGGCGTTTTCACCGGACTGGGTCAACAAGGTTCCCGCGCCCAGAAGGGTTTGCCCGGCCAGACGCGCGGCCTGGTCACGCGGCAAGCCCTCGGCCACGGCGGCCGCCGTGAGGCATTCCACCATATAGAAGAAGTACGCGGGGCCGCTGCCGCTCAGGGAGGTCACTGCATCCATCCGATCCTCCGTCACTTCCTCGACAATGCCCACGGCTTGGAAGATCGTGCGGACGACGGATGCGGTGGAGGCGGGACACCGTTGACCCAAAGCGAACGCCGTGGCCCCGGCGTTCACGAGCGCGGGGGTATTGGGCATCGTGCGAACCGCATGCACACTGGGACCCAGCCGCTCTTCGATGAAGCGCGTGGAAATGCCAGCGGCGACCGAAATGGCCAGCAACCCGTCATGACATCCCGGCGCCACTTGGCTGAGCGCCTCGCCCATTTGCTGAGGTTTCACTGCGAGTATGAGAATGTCGCTGGCGCGGGCGAGTTCGGCGGGGCCTTCTTTATGCGTCGCGCCAAGCCGGAGCCCCTCGCGTTGCCGCTCGCTATGCGGGTCGTGAAACAGCACTTGACGCGGCGCCACGGTCTTCTGTTCGAGGAGGCCGCACAGGATAGCCCGGCCCATGTTGCCCAAACCCAAGAAACCGAGTGCGCCCAGCAGTTGGTCCGCCATTAAAGCTCTCCTATCCGTTCATTCGGCGTCGTGCGATGACATTTCCACGGGCAGATCCCGGACCATGGCGCTTTCGTCACAGCCTGGAAAGAGGGGACAGCGCACGCAGTCCTTGAACACCTTGTGCGGCAACTCCCGCTTGTCCACTTCATGAAACCCGAGCTTCTCGAAGAGGGCCGGGACCCGGGTCAAGGCATAGACCCGTGCGATGCCCAGCGCGCGCGCTTCCTCCATGCAGGCTTCCAACAGCTTCCGGCCCACGCCCGCCCCGCGCAAATCCGGGCGGACAACGAGGGAGCGTATCTCCGCGAGCGTGGCCATGTCCAAGTGGAGCGCGCAACAGCCGCCAACCCCGTGCTCGTCCGCGTAGACCAGGAAATCGCGGAGATGTTCGTAGTATTCGGCCTCCGTGCGTGGGAGCACGGCGCCCGCCTGTGCGGCCCTTTCCACAAGGGCTTGAACTTCCGCCATTTCCGCCACGGAGGGCTTACGCACCACGCCAATGTCGGCGGAATCAAGCAATTCTGCGCCACCTTCCTGCTCTATCAAGCGTTAATCATGAACACAACGACAAGCCACTATCTTCAATGAGTTTGAGCAGAGTGTAACACAAAGATGGCGTTATGCGCATTGCAACGACAGGTGTTCTGGGCGCGCTACTTAGGCAGGGTTGATTCCTCTTGAGAGGGCTCTTTCCCAGCTGGCGCGAGCCAACCCAGGCCGAGGCGGCGCAATTGCCAGGCGTGGAGGTGTTTGCGGAAGGCGGGGTCGCCGTAGCGCCGCTTGCCCGTGAGCATGGCGCGGAAATAGCCCGCGATGATGAGCACCCCGCCGATGACGCGGGGCCGGTCCCGCATGCGGTAGACGCCGCTGGCGAGGATGTAGAGGGGATGGGTCCCCATGAACCATTGGCCGGCGCCCCAGCGCAGGCGGCCGTGGAAAACGCTGCGGTGGGAGGAGCCCATGAGCCGGTGGTGCAGGATATGCAGCTTTTCCTCGGGGAAATTGCCCGTCTTCCAGCCGAACATGCGCGCGCGGTGGAAGTCGATGCCGTCCCACATGACCTCGGGCACGAAGCCGCCGATCTCTTCCCAGCATTCCCGCCGGAAAAAGCGGACCTGGCCCGACACCATCTCGGGGACCATGCGCTCCTCGTGGAATGCGCCATCAATGGGGTTGAACACCTTGCCGCTGGCCGCTCCAAGGCGGGGATCCGCCTCCATCAGGGCCATGATGCGCTCGAAGTAATCCGGCGCGAAGGTCACATCGGCGTCGATCTTGCAAAGGTAGGCGTAGGCATTCGTGCGGAGGGATTCGTAGCCCGCGTAGAACGCCTCCACCACGCCGCCCCCGACTTTGCGCTCGCCCCGGTCTGGACGGTGGACCACTTGAATCCACGGATGCGCCCCGGCGGCGGCATCGGCTATCCGGCCGGTGTCGTCGGCCGACCCGTCGTCCACAATGACCAACTCTTGCGGAAGAATGGTTTGCCCCGCGATACAATCAATCGTCTGCTGGATGTAAGCGGCTTCATCACGGCACGGCATAATGAGCACGTAGCCGCGCGCCGCTTCCCCGCCGGTGTACTCGCCATCCCCACTCATCACGGAACCTCTTCCGGGGTTTCCGGGGCCACGGTTGGGGAGGCCGGCTGTTCGCCATATCCGTGGGGATGGGTGGAATGCCATTTCCACGCCGTTTCGACGATGTCATCAATCCCGGGAAACGCCGGTTTCCAGCCCAGCTCCTCTTGAATTCGTTCCGAACTCGCGACAAGCACGGGCGGATCGCCCGGCCGGCGGTTGACAATTTCGTGGGGAATGGATTGGCCCGTGGCGCGCTCGCACGCGTGGAGCACTTCAAGCACCGTGGTCCCCGTGCCAGAACCCAAATTGTAGGCCTTGCCCACGCCGGGCTTGATATTCTCGATCACCAATTGGTGGGCCTGAGCGAGATCGTGGATGTGGACGTAATCGCGGACACAGGTGCCATCGCGCGTGTCGAAGTCGCCGCCGTAGATGTAGAGCTTCTCGCGTTGCCCCAGCGCCGCCGCCAGGGTCAACGGGATCAGGTGTGTTTCTTCCCCGCGCGACTCCCCGTGCGCGCCATCGGGATCCGCCCCCGCCGCATTAAAATACCGCAGCAGCCCATACCCAAGATTGTAGGCCTTGGCGTAATCCTTGATGATCCACTCCGCCGCCAGTTTCGTCGTGCCATAGGGCACCGCGGGCGTCTGCGGGGAATCCTCGGTCAGCGGCATCTCCGCGTGAAACCCGAACGTGGCCGCCGTGCTGCTGAACAGGATCAGCTCCACCCCGCAATCCCGCATCGCGTCGAGCACGCTCTTCGTGCCCAACACATTCACGCGGTAATACCGCTCGGGCTGCACGATGGACTCCGGCACCGAGGCCAGCGCGGCGAAATGCATCACCGCCTCCGCCTTGTGATCCCGCATCACCTCGCGAAGCCGTTCGCCATCCAAGATGTCGCCCCGCACCAGCCGCTCCGCCGGCACCGACGACGCATTGCCCTCCGACAAGTCATCATAGGCAATGGGGTCATGCCCCTTTTCCAACAACCAGCGCAAACACGCGCTGCCCACATACCCCGCCCCGCCCGTCAATAAAATCCGCATGGGTTTATCCTTACACTTCGAGTTGAATCAAGACTCTTCCGCTTATTCAGCCAGGATTCGGTCCACTGCCTCCGTGAGCGTACGAGCCACGGGCACTGGTGGTCTTAACTCCGCCAATTCCTTGGGAATTCCTTCATTGCCAGTACTGGCCAGCACACTGCCTTTACATCCAGCATTGTGCCCCGCAAGCACATCGCTAATCATATCTCCCACCATCCAGCACTGGGCAATGTCCAGCCCGTAATCGGCCGCGGCCTGTTCAAGCATTCCCGGGCCCGGTTTCCGATTTCTATACTCGACCGAGAAACGCCCCCCTTCTTGGGGCACATCCGGCGATGCGTAGATCGCATCAATGACCGCATTCTCAGCCGCAAGTTGTCTACACATGGCTTCATTGACAGTCCGGTAATCGGCTTCCGTGAATAGTCCTCGCCCTAGGGCCGATTGGTTCGTAACCACAATGGCCCGGTATCCCTTCTCGCGCAAACGCCTCAGGGAGCAGGCCGAATCGGGCAACAGGGCCACCTCAGCTGGGTCAGCCAAATAATGCACGTGACGTATCAGCGTCCCGTCCCGGTCGAAGAAGACTGCTTTCGTCATACTCGGATCCGGTTTGAGCCGCTTGTCTGCTAGAAGGCCTCCAGGTTCCACTTTCCCGGACCATTCGCACTCATTCACTAGGGATTCTTGCTCATTCTCACTCATTTTGTAGCTCTATTATCTGCTGATGGAGGGCCTGGGCCGCCACATGGCCAATCGACATGTGAAGATCCTCAACCACGCCGTAGTTTTCGCTTGGGACATTGATGTGAAGATCCGCCATGTGAGCAATCTTGCCCCCGCCAAAACCTGTCAAAGCCACAAGGGTTAGGCCATTCGCGATGGCCCATTCCGCCGCTCGTACAACATTGGGTGAATTGCCAGAGCAACTGATGGCCACGGCCAAATCTCCTGGCGCCGCATACGACTCAAGAATATGAACGAAAGTGTCCTCGTAGCCGATATCATTGCCGATTGCCGTGGTCATACCCGTGTTATCAACAAGGCTGAAAGCTTTCAGGCGCGGGTGATCTGGGACCGCGGCTGTCTTTACATAGTCGCAGACGTGGTGGCTTGCCGTGAACGCGCTGCCCCCGTTACCAAAGACGAACACAGCGCGCCGCTCTCGCCAAGCTTCAAAGATCATGGTGGCGTAAGCGTCGATGAGTTCATGGTTGAGGTGAGCGAGCTGGGCCGACATGGCGGCGAAATAGCCGCGCGCGGAATCGCACATATGACCACCCATGGTTTTCAGAAGGCCTCCCTGTCAATGTTGTGCTTCGGCTTAGCCTACCCGCTTATGAAGACTATTCGGCTGCCGCCACGATCAAGCGCAAACTCCAGTTCTTGTGGAAAACCCAACGCTTCGCGCACAAAAGCATGTCTTTCGGGGGGGGCCAACAAGAACAGAAATCCCCCCCCGCCCGCGCCCAGAAGTTTACCCCCGTGTGCTCCGGCCTTTTGAGCCGCTTCGTACCATTCATCCACGTGGGCGCCGCTAATGCCGAAGCCGAGCGAACGTTTC
>JBKHFO010000095.1:0-12249 GCA_046540175.1 Candidatus Hydrogenedentota bacterium | reverse complement strand
CCAAAGGTATTGGTTGGTTCTAGCGGCTGGCTTCGTATTTATGTTTGGAGCGCCACTCGCGGCCCACGGCGAACTCGCCAGTTCCGAGTACGAGATTAGCGAGGAAGACCTGGCAAAGATCGAGGCGGCCCTTCCGGATGCGGCCCCGGCGACACCCGCCGAGCCCCGTAAACTCTTAGTATTCGACGTCAACCGGAATTACGGGGGACACCCCTCCCGGTTCCATGCGAACAAAGCCTTCGAGCGGATGGGCGAGGCGACGGGCGCTTTCGAGACGGTCGTGTCCCGAAATCCCGAAGTGTTCGAGCGGGATAGCTTGGAAGAGTTCGACGCGGTGTTCTTCAACAACACCGTGGGCAATCTGTTTGAGGACGAGGACTTGCGCCAAAACCTGATTGATTTCGTCTACAGCGGAGGCGGACTCATGGGATGTCACGGGACTACCGTCGCCTTTACTCGCTGGGGGGAAGACGGGGGCGATGACTGGCCGGAATTCGGCGTGATGCTCGGCGGACGCGGCGCGGCGCACCGAGAGTCCGACGAGCATGCCTACATGAAGTTAGACTCGCCAGAGCACCCTTTGAACGCCCCTTTTTCTGAAGACGGGTTCGACTTCCGCGACGAGTTCTTCCGGGTTCAGGATCCCTATTCCCGGGATCGCGTCCGGGTGCTCTTCAGCATGGACGTCGAGCGCACGGACCTCGAGGATCCCGCCCGGGAACGCGCCGACCGGGATTACGCCCAGGCCTGGGTACGCAATTACGGAAGAGGCCGAGTCTTTCACTGCACCATCGGCCACAACCCCTATGTGTTTTGGGATCCGCAAATGCTCGAGTTCTACCTCGGCGCCACGCAGTTCGCGCTTGGCGA
This sequence comes from Candidatus Hydrogenedentota bacterium, assembly GCA_046540175.1. Lineage (GTDB taxonomy): Bacteria > Hydrogenedentota > Hydrogenedentia > Hydrogenedentales > SLHB01 > SKRY01. Next base: position 11,379 of record JBKHFO010000095.1, on the reverse strand, counting down.
CCTGGACGCGCCCACCACGCCGAGCGCCCGCCTCACCCCCGCGATCCAGGCGCAGGAAGATTTGGGCTGGCGCGTTGGACTGGACATACCCGGCGTGGACAGGACGTTGTTCGAGACCATTCAGCGGGCCGGGGACGCAGGCGTCCTCTACATGACGGCTTCCAACACCCAACTGGTCAGCGGCGCCATCGACAAACCCTTTGGACCTGGATTGGATCGCAGCGAACGAGAGGCTATTCGGCTGCAACTCGACGGAGCCGGCGTCCGTCTCTTGGGCTACCGGCTCGACAGCCTCCCCGGGAGCGTCGAGGAAACCCAGGGGGCCTTCGCCTTCGCACGGCGGATGGGCATGGAAACCGTTCTCGCCGAGGCCCCGAAGGGAACGCTGGACCTCGTGGAAGATATCGCTACCACCCACGATATGGAATTCGCCCTCCTGCCGGGGAACGCCACTCCCCAAGCGCTGAAAGAACGCATGGAGGGCCGGGATGATCTCTTGGGCGTCCACCTAGACGCGCCCGCCTGGAGCGAATCGGGCATTGATCCGGTGGAAGGCCTGATGACACTTGGGGAACGAGTCACCACGGTCCGGCTCGACGACAAAACCGGCGAAAATGTCTTACGCGCCATCCACCAAGAAGGTCTCCACCCAACGATAATTGGCTACCCGCAATCTCAGGAATCGGCGGACCAGACCGCCGTGTCCTTACAGGCAGCCCTTGCTCCACGCTTCCGCGCAAACACCCATTCGCATCCCGGCGCCCCCCTTGCGCCGCTTCTGGCCATGCAGTAAAAGACGCCCCCAAAAGGCTCTGTACGACTAAAGAGTACCCAATCGCGCCTATGCGCCGTAAAGCGGGAAGTCATCGTTGGTTTCCGCAATGTATTCGTCGAGCATACCGCGGTGGTCGTCGAGTATATCCCGCGAATCCGGGTCCAGTGTGAGGTCGCGCACTTCGCCGGGGTCCAACTCCATGTCGAATAGCTGTTCGATGGGTTCGCCTTCGTTGTAGCGGATGTACTTGTAGCGGGTGGAGCGCACCATCCGGCCATTGACATCCGTGGGTTCGCCGAACCCGCTGTGATGGTTGTTCTCGACAACGATGTAGCCGTGCTTCGGGCCGTCCGTCCTGCCCATGGCCGCGGGTGCGGCGCTGATTCCGCGCAATCCCTGGGGCGATTCGATTCCAGCCAAGTCAAACAGCGTGGGAAACAGATCGGTCCCGAGATTTACCAGATGCTTTGTGTCTCGCGCGGCGGGTTTCGTGTGGCCTTTCCAACTCACGATGAAAGGAATCCGGGAAATCTCATCGTAGAAGATGGTTTTCTGATTCCAGCGGTGCGAACCGATGCCGTCGCCATGGTCGCTGGCGAAGACGATGATGGTGTTCTCCTCCTCGCCGATGTCCCGCAGCACATCGAGCACTTCGCCGATATACGAATCCACGAGTTCGACCATCCGATAGTACCCCCAGAGGTATTGCCGCCACCGCCCGTCATCATCATCCCACTCCCGCGTGGGGTAGGCGCGCGCCATTCCCTCGTCGGCCTGATGCTCCCGGACGGCGGCGGGTTCGCCCTCGGGGATGGCCTTGTTTGGGCGGAAGGGCGGACACTCCTCGGGCGGCGGCGGATCACCCACGTCGCCGTTGGGCAAATCGTCGTCAATGCCACTGTGAATCCGCGCCCACTCGCAGATGTCATGAGGGTTCACGAAGGACGCAATGAGAAAGAACGGCTTGTCCCGTTCGGTCCGCAGGAACTCCTCGCACGCCTCCGGGATGTCGAAATCGACCCGGTTGTTGCGGACGGCGGCTAGATAGTCGAACCCGCTCCATTCCCGGTCCTCGATCGAGCGCGGCACATGCCATTTGCCCACATGGCCGGTATCGTAGCCGTTGTCCTTGAACACCTTGGCCAGACAGGAGACGGTGAGGTCGATTTGGTTGGGCCGTAGATTGGTGATCACGCCGTTCTCGTGAGGCAACGTGCCGGTCATGTAGCTGGTGCGCGCGGGCACGCAAATGGGATTGGGGCTGTAGGCCGCCTCGAACTGCACGCCGTGCCGGGCCAAGCTATCCATGGCGGGGGTATCCAAATAAGGGTTGCCCGCGCAGCTCATAGCGCCCGCCCACTGCTGGTCCGTTGTGATTATCAACACGTTGGGCCGCTTGCCCCCGCCGTTCTGGGCGCCGCTTTCGCCTTGATCCTGCGCGGAAGCGGTGAAGGCGGTCCCCGCCGCAAGTCCGGCGGCGGCCGTGGAGATCAAGAAGCGCCGCCGTCCGATGGCTGCGGAGACATGATTGGAATGTGTGTGTTCCGGCATGTGTGACTCCTTTCCACTTGGTGGCGGCCCCTTCTATCCGGGCCTACCCTCCCCAAGCTTTTCGATACGAAACGAGCGTGGCTTCCGCGGTCTGCCGCCAGACGAACTGGTTTTTGCGGGTTCTTCCCGCGTCCAACAGGATTTCCCGAAGGGAATCGTCCTCGATGATACGCCAAATCCCCGCCGCGATTTCATCCTCGCTTTCGGGATCCACCAGCAGCGCCGCGTCCCCCACCACTTCGGGCAGGCTCGAGCAGTTCGACGTCAACACCGGCGTGCGGCACGCCATCGCCTCAAGGGGCGGCAAGCCAAAGCCTTCCCAGAGACTAGGCCACACAAAGGCGTGGGCGGCGCTAATCAAAGCGGGCAATTCCTCATACTCCACGAAACCGGGCAAATAAATCCAGTCCTTGTGTTGGGCCTGCGCGATGGCCTCGTCAATGGCCTCGTCCTTCCAGCCCCTGCGTCCGGCCAGCACCAGCGCTTGACGGTGTTCATCCGCGTGGCGGTCCCAGGCGCGAATAAGGCGTGGAAGGTTCTTGCGGGGCTCCAAGGTGCCGTAATACAGCACAAAGTCCCGGGGTAAGCCATGCCGCGCGCGCACGCGCTCTTGCTCCTCCACCGGGGCGCGAGTGAAATGGGGATCCACTCCGAGCGGGATGACATCGATGCGTTCCCGTGGGATGCGGAGATAGGATTCGAGGTCCGCGGCGGTGGCCTCGGAATCGGCGATGACGCGCAAGGCGCGGGGAATGGTGCGGCGCGCCGCCAGCCGGTAGTAACGGGCGCGCATGGGCCTGAACCACTCGGGATTCCGGAAGAAGCTAAGGTCATGCACGGTGATCACGGTGGGGACCCGCGCCAGCGCCGCCCCGAAGTTGGCGGGATAATGCACGAGGTCAGCCTCTGCTTTGGCCGCAAGATGGGTCATGCCCCAGTGCTCGGCCACGAGCCGGCGCCGGAGGGGTTCAACGGGCATGCGGATGGCGCGCTCTTCCCACGACGCCGCGTGAGCGGGATTCGGCGTGGGCAACCCTTCAGGCCATAGCACGGAGACATCCGGGCCCTCTTCAATGATGGGCAAGACCCGCGCCAGCTCATAGGCGTAGACGCCCGTGCCGCTTCGATTGCCCGCTTGTAAGGCGTTCAATAAGGTTCGCATGGTTTGAGTATACATCTTTGCCGCGGCAGAGGTCCATTGCCCGGACCGCGCTGGCGCATCGGCGAGTAACGGCGCTGCGCCGGGGACGAACACCCCCCTTGATCCCCTTCACAGGAGGAATTGTACGCGAAAGCGTGCGGTCAGTCCCCCGGTTTCGGAAAGGCTTGGGCTTGGGGAGCCCCAGCGGCGCTGACAAGCTCGCCGCACCAAACCCCGTCCCGTTCACACAGGCGGATGGGGCGGTGGCACACGGTGCAGGTCAGGCGATCCCCCCCGGCTATCTCCTTCGACACGGGGATGTATGTGGAACAGAAGGGGCAAGCGATGCTGCGCGCTCCCCGGTGATAATCCTGGAGGATGTGGGCGATTCGGCCTTCCCGGTAGCATTTTAGGAAGGCGTCGGCGCATTGAGGGTCAAACTGGGTTCCCTTGCCCTCTTCTATGCGGCGGACGGCTTCGGCGGGATCCAGGGCGCTGCGGTAAGGGCGATGACTGGTCATCGCGTCAAAAGCGTCAGCCACGGCAAGAAGCCGTCCTTCGATAGGGATGTCCGTGGCGGCCAAACCGGCGGGATAGCCGGTCCCGTCGTAGCGCTCGTGATGGTAGAGCGTAAACGGAATCAGCGGGAGAAGGAAGTCGATGTCTCGCATCATCCGGGCCCCGCGCTCGGGATGCAGCTTCATCGTCTCGAACTCATCCTCCGTCAGCGGACCGGGTTTACGCAGAATGGCGTCATCTATGGCTATCTTACCCACATCATGAAGGATACCGCCCATCTGACAAAGCCGGAGCCGCTCCTCGTCCCAGCCCAGGACACGCGCCATTTCGATGGCGATATTGGTCACGCGCCACGTGTGGCCCACCGTATAGTGGTCCCGCAGTTCGATGGCGTTGGCCAGACCGATGAGGGTGTCGTGGTAGGCCTGCTCGAGCTGGGCCACGTATTGGGCGTTCTTGATGGCGATAGCGGCGGGTCCGGCAAGCGCGACCAGCAGTTCGAGATCGCCCTGACTGAAGGCGTTGGGGGCTCCACGCGTGTCGACGTAAATCACGCCCAGCGTTTCGCCTTGATGAATGAGGGGCGCGCACATCGCGGAGGCGATGTTATGCGATATGATACTCGCCCCTCGCCCAAAGCGGCTGTCATCCGCCGCGTTATAGGTGATGACCGCCTCATTGTTGCGGAAGGCCCGCTCCACGATGGTTGAACTGATGCGCACTTCGTCCTGGCCTTCCCCGGAGCGCGCGTATTCCGTGACCAATTCGCCCGAATCGCCGCGTTGAAGAAGAATCCCGCCATTGTGCGCCGGGGTCAAAGCGAAAATCTGGTGGAGGACCCGCGCGAACAGACGGCCCAGGTCCTGTTCGCTAGCGATAATCTGATTGGCGCGGTACACCGCCGCCAGCCTAGCCTGGATAGCCGTGCATTCGCCGTTATCGTCCTCCAGCGCCTCTTGTTCGGCCCGTTGAAAGAACGTGTCAAACACATTGCTCGCCGCCTCGGCCTGGATTTCCCCACCGGGGTTGCTCATGAACCGCACGTTGCTGGGCGCGTCCGGCGGCTGTGCGCCCGCCAAACTCACATAACGCAATTGCACCGGCCCCACGGCGATCACGTCCCCATCGTTGAGTTTGGCTTCCGTTATGCGGCGTTCGTTTACGTACACGCCATTGCCGCTGTCAAGGTCCTGAACATAGACCCCGCTCTCGCGCTGGCGAACAAGGGCGTGATGCCGGGAGACCTGGAGATCGTTCAGTTGCAGGTCGTTTTCCGGACTTCGGCCAATGGAAAGTGAACCCGTAAGCGGGACTGTTCGGCCTTGCAAAGGCCCTGTCATGACTACCACATGGCTATGAAGCATAGGGGCTGCTTCCTTCTATAGCTGCCAAATCGGGCCGCTTGACGACCACGACTATACCATAAGGCCGCACGCCTACGGATCGTTTCGCCGGTTTTAATGCGCCCGCCTCCAGCTTTGGGGTATAATAAACCAGATTGGCACCCAAAAGAAGTTGCTGTTATTGTTGTTTTCAGGGGGCGTGGGGGTTCTTCTTCCGTCTTATATCGAACAAAAAGGAGAAGTATGTCGCATTTGAGAAGCAACACCAGAGTGGGCGTCTACGTAGACGTGGCCAACATCGCCCGGAACGGGGGATACGGCATGCGATATGACGTCTTGCGGGAATTCGCTTGCCGCGGCTACGCGGAGCCAGTCCGTTTGAATGCTTACGTAACCTACGACTTTGATCGGGCGGAGCAGGACCATGAGTATCGCGAGAATCAAAACAACTTTTTTTCCATGTTGCGGGACTTCGGCTACAAAGTAATTGAAAAACACGTCAAATGGTATATAGACGAAAAAGGGAACCGTTTTGGAAAGGCGAATGCGGATCTCGACATGGCCGTGGACGCCCTCCTTCAGTCCAAGAACATAGAGAATGTCCTGCTCGCCACGGGAGATGGCGATTTTACGCGCGTCGTGCAAGCCATGCAGAACTCGGGATGCCGGGTCGAAATCGTGGCCTTTGAGAACGTCTCGGGCGAGCTTCGCCGTGAAGCGGATGTGTTCATGTCTGGCTATCTCATTCCCAACTTGCTTCCCAGTCTACAGACCACCAAGACATGTCCGGCATGGGGCGAGATAGGCTCCCGTGTCCGAGGCGTGTGTTACATGCACAGCGGAAAAGGGTTCGGGTTTCTCCGTTTCATGCGAATCATTGACACCGACCTGTGGAAAGTGGATTCGCGCCAGCCGGGGTCCCCGTATGAAGCGGTGTTCTTTCACGACTCTCAGCTCCCGCCCGAGGTCAATTACAAAGAGCTGCCTAGCCGCAATATCATTCTCGAATTCGAACTCGCACGCGCGGAGAACGGAGAAGACGGGATGCAGGCCAAGAACATGACCCTGGTTTCCCCCCAACGGCGTCCGGTGACCAATAACGCGCCGCGCGCCGAGGAAACCTCAGAAAAGCTCTCCTGAACGCCACAATTCCAGGCAAACGCCAACGCTAACGTAGCCAAAAGGTGATTGGCCGGCTCGGCGTTAGGCTCGCGTGAGGACGTCAAGGCGCGGCCCAATAGGCCACACGGCAAGGCGCAGGGCGGAAAGTTCACTCCACCCCGAAGTCTGCCAGCCGCGAAGCCGTGGTGAAGAGGCCGGTCTTGCTTTCAATGGGCGGCCCGTCCGCCCGTTCGGCGACGGCCTTGAATTGATATTGCGTGTTCGGGGACAGCCCATCTATCCGCTGTTCGAATTCGCCTTTGTCCGTGAGAGTTATGCGCTCTGTCTCATCCCAGGCAAGTTCGAAGGCTTGATGCCAGAAGATGCCGCCAGGATCCTGGCCCACGAAAAACTCGGTCTTATGGCCGTCGCCGGTGATATCGTCGAAGATGATTTGATCGTCCGGCTTGTGAAAGCTGTCTTCCGCCACCACGTTGTACTGGCCGGCCTCCGCGTCGTAGGCGTAAATGCGCAGCACATCGTCATAGCGTTTGCCGGTGATGATCTCGGCCCGGCCGCTGTTGTTGATGTCAAAGGCGTATGTCCCCCACCAGTCGCCGTCTTCTTCAATGACGTGCCGGCGCCACTTGCCAAATTCGTACCAGTACAGGCCCTCGCCCCCATCGTGTGAGCCAGCGGACACGATATCCCGATCATCGCCGTTGCCCGAGAGATCGCCGGAAGTGACATGCAGCGGGACATAACCGTCTTCGATGGTGTGCTTCGTCCACTCGCCGTCCCGGGGATCCTCCGGTCTTTCGTAGACCACCACTTCCCCGTCGGAATGAGCGCGGTTCCGCCCTTCGCGCACCGAAACAAGAATGTCTCCTTCATTCCCGTCGCCGGTAAAATCCTTTGGCGAATTGTGGTCTATCCACCACGCCCCCGAAACCTGGTCTATCTCATGCTTTTGCCAGTTATCGGCGGACAATGGATCGCCGCCCCGGTATGCCATCCAGTAGAAACCGCCATCCGGCCCATCGCCTTCGTAGGCATACACGAAATCAAGCCGGCCATCTCCGTCCACGTCATGAACCATCCCTTGTTGGACATGAGGCGCGTCCTCATCGAGAACGGCGGTCGACCAAGGACCCGTGGGGTCTTCCGTGTCTTGTTTGGCGAGGTACACATTGGGCTGCGTTGGGTCGGCCGTGGCCTGATCAAAGATAATGACCTCGATCTGCCCGTCCCCGTTGAAGTCGGCGGACACAGTCCCCTCTACTTCGATCAAGCCGTCCGCAATCAGATGGCCAGTCCAATCGTGGGGACCGTGTTTCTCGTACCAATACACGGCGCCGCCGTCCCCCGTGCCCGCAAGTATATTGTTTTCGCCATCCCCGTCGACATCCGCCATCGACTGGCCATCTCCCTCCGCGACCGTGTCATCAATGATGTGGCGCTTCAGGACAAAGTCTCCGGCCAGTTCGCCGCCGGTGACTTCCCGGTATTGGAAGAAGACCTCCAGCTCGTCTTCTCCGCCGAGATCACTCAGATTCGCGCGCAGAACCGCGCCACGCGGGCCGATATTCGACGCCGCGCTCCCCTCCAACACAACGCCCACTGCGGCAAATGGCGTAAAGAGGATCACAACTCCACCGATCAACAGCACAATCGTCCGCATCTTTCTATTCATCATGGCGCGCTCTCCTCCACATATTCTTCAGACGCCTCAGCTTCCGTTTCCGGAACAAAGATTAGGCGAGGCACAAGAACCGTTAACCCCTTCGGCGTTGCTGGAAGGCGGAATGCTTTCCGGTTCGCGGCCCCTACAAGTAGCCAAGCCCTTCGAGTTTGCGGCGAATTTCCTCCCGCTCCTTTTCGCACAAGCCACCCACGCCTTCCTCGCCCGTATCTTCCACCTCGATCTCAAGCGTTTCCGGCGGACGGGCGTCGAGATCCTCCTGAGTGATGAGTTCCCTCAGGATGGTTCCATCCATGTCATCCGGCGCCTTCAACCCCAGCAAATGCAGAATCGTTGGGGCCATGTCCATGAGGTTGCTTGGCGTGATGACGCCGGGCTGGACGCCCTTGCCCGAAGCGGCGATAATGCCTTCCATCCGGTGGTTACCGAAAAGGGTGTTGTTAGGGTAGACGGGCTCCTTGGAGGCGAAACCGAAGAAACACACCGGCATGTACTTTTCCGCCAACGGCAACGGCATGATATCCGGGCCGTAGGCCGAGAAGGGACCGTCGTACATCTCCTCGTTCGTGTGGATGGGGCCATCCACCGGCGCGCCCGTCGCGGGATTGACCAGGTCCCGCCATCGCTCGATGATGCGGTCGCGTATGCTGTTGTAGTCCGCGGGGTCCACGCTGCCGTTGGGCCGGACGCCCAGGGTATTGATGTAAATGCCGCTCCATCCAAACGGCGCGTAGGCCTGGGTCCGCTCCCAATCCACATCGTCGAGGTTTAGCATACCGGGGATGTTGATGGCGCCGGAGGATTTGCGTAGGACGGCCTCCGGCGCGCCAGCCTTGAACCATGAGCCAAAGCGGAGCAGCGGCTGCAAGACCCGCGTGGCGTTGTAGGGGGTAATGCCGATATCCCACAGAAAGCGCTTTAGCTTGACCTTGAACGTATCCTTAAGCGTGATGAAGCCCTCGCGCAGCAGCCAGCTGTTGAGATCAATAAAGTAATGGGTCGGACCGAAGCCATGGTCCGAGATGACAAAGGTCATGCCGTCGGGTTCAACGCGTTCGGCCAGCCGGCCGATGCCCTCGTCGAGCATGGTGTAGTATGCCTCGATGCGCGGCCCGAACTCTCCCGCCATGCGGGGATTGTAACGGGGATGAGTAGGATCAATGAGATTCCAAAGCTCGTGTTGAAGCCGGTCCGTGCCCCAGATATGGAGCATCGTGAAGTCGGGCTCGTATCGGTCCCAGAGTTTCTCCGCGACATCGAACTTCACCTTGTCCATCCATTCGCATTCATCAAGAAAGAGCCGGGCGTTGTGCTCCGAACTCGCGCTGACGAAGGACATGGTCTTGAAGAACAGAGGATACCGGCCGTATTCCGCCTCCAATTCATCCGCCAAGTTCCGGGGGTGGGTGTAATCCGGCGCGCCGTCCGGCGTGAGGAAGCCGCTTATCATGGCGCCCTTGATAGGCTGCGGCGGATAGGTGGTGGGCACGTTGAGCACGAGGGAAGTCTTGTCCGCGTCGTTGAGATAATCCCAGATGGTCCGTCCCCGGCGCGCTCCCGCGTTGACGGGCCGTTCCTTCTTGGACTCCGGGTCATAGACGAGGAAATCAAAGACGCCGTGTTTGCCAGGGTTCTTGCCCGTCATGAACGAAGGCCAGGCCGCGGGCGTCTCCGGCGGATAAATGGAGTGCAACTCGCCTGACGCCCCTTCGTCCACCATGCGTTTAAGATTGGGCAAGCGTCCCCGGTCCATCCATGGCTTCAAGAGATCCCACGTGGCCCCGTCGAGCCCAATGACAATGATGCGGCGTTGCTTCGGCACAAGAACTTCCTCCCTCGTATGTTAAGCAGCCCTTTCACAAAGGCCCGGGCGGCGTTATTGGATGCGGCTTTCTTCTCCGCCAAGCCACATGTCGGCGTTCGCGCCCAGGTGCTCCTTAATGGGCCGGGTGAGTTCATCAAGTTGATCAATCACTTCTTGCCGGAGCTTAATACCTACCGCCTCCACATTCCGCTCGAGTTGCTTCGAATGGCGGCACCCCACGATAACCGACGAGACACCCGGCCGCGCCATGAGCCAGGCCAGACTCAGCATCGCCATGCTCATTTCTTCCTGTTGCGCGACCCGCGCAATCTTGCCCAAGGTTTGGAAGAGCAGTTGCTCACAGCCATCTTCTTGATGGCGGGTCTGTTGCCGGCTTGAAGCGAAATGCCGCGTGCGCCGCCGGACGATGGGCACATCGTCGACCCGGCTCCAGCGGCCCGCCAATAAACCTTGCATCAGCGGCATGTACGCCAGCACGCCCAGCCCATGCCGTTGACACATTGGGAGAATCTCGTATTCGATGGCGCGAAAAATCAAATTGTAGCCGATTTGATTGGAGATCACGGGCGCCTGCTGGAGCGCGGACCGCAACAGACTCGTGGGCCCAAAGTTCGACACCCCAATATACCGGATTTTGCCCTCCTCTTGAAGACGCGCGAATTCTTCATACACATCTTCCGCACGGATACCGTGGAAGGGCCAGTGGACCTGGTACAGATCGAGATAGTCCGTGCGCAAGCGCTGAAGCGACGCCTCGCAGGACTGCCGCAGCCTGCCGGGCGCGCAATTCTTTGGCGAGACTTTCGATGCCACGTATACATTCTTGCGGCGGTTTCCCAAGGCCTTGCCCAGTTGCCGTTCAGACTCGCCGCCGCCATATCCCTCCGCCGTGTCGAAGAAGTTAATCCCTGCGTCCATGGCGGCCTTAACGACGGCGTCCGCGTCGGCTTGCCCATCCGGCCCCCAATAGTTTGGGTCGCCAATCTGCCACGCCCCGAAAGCCAGCACGGACACATCAAGTTCGCTGTCGCCGAGTCTACGGTATTCCATTGTGGAAACCCCTCCCCTTTCTGGTCGTCTGTTCCGCCCCTTGAAACCGCCGGAACAACCGGCGCGTTTATCCGGCGCAAAGGAGCGAGGGCAACACCAATAGTGTGGCAAAACCCCTTGGGACGGTTCCAGTTTCTTCCAGAACATCACATAGCTGGCCTTGGGGGAGCCTAACGTAGTGCGGGACCGGTAGGATCGTAGACGGCCTGATCCGGCGGTTTGACAGGCGCCGTCCCTCCCCTGTATCCTACTTGAAGAATGAATGACAACGTCGGGGTGTAGCGCAGCCCGGTTAGCGCGCTTCGTTCGGGACGAAGAGGTCGCCAGTTCGAATCTGGCCACCCCGACCATTCATAAACCCCGCCGAATCAA
>JBKHFO010000094.1:0-12575 GCA_046540175.1 Candidatus Hydrogenedentota bacterium | reverse complement strand
AAGGGGGAATTGATGGCGCCGCTTTCTCCCAACGCGGCTCCTTCCGACCGCCTATGGGCTGTTTTCGCGCAATTTCGCGTTCATTGGCGGTTTGTTTTTCCCGGCGGCGTGTACGTGGGTTATACATCCCCCGGCGTCCTTAACAGTGCCGGCGAGACGCCGGCGGTACGTGAATGCCGGCGAGACGCTGGCGGTAGGGCGGGCGCCAGCTATCCAAGGGGGTATGCTCCGTCTTCCCTTCTAACTGGGGGGGATGTAACCACCCTGCACACCAACCCACCCGGCGATTGGGGTTTTTGGCATAACCTTTTGTCGCTGCATGGTTTTGTGCTATAAGAGGTTTTATTAAACGCCAGGCGGGCGGTCACGGGTTCGCATGCGAAGAAGATGGGGAGGTTGATCATGAGTGGACGGGGTTTTTCACGCCGGACGTTTCTCAAGACGGGATTGGCGTTGGCCGCGTTGGCCGGTAAGCGGGCAGGGGCGGATGAGGGGGCGAAACGGCCCGATATTCTGGTTATCATGCCGGACCAAATGCGGGGCGACTGCCTTTCGGCGGTGGGCCACCCCGCCGTGCGCACGCCGCACATCGACGAGTTGGCGGAGGAAGGCGCCTTGTTCCGCCGGGGCTACGCCGAGGTCCCCTCATGCATCCCCACGCGGTACGCCTATCTCACGGGTATGTCTCCGCAGGCGAGCGGCGTCGTCGGATTCACGAGTACGCGGGTGACACGGGACACGATGCCTCAACGCTTCCGGGACGCGGGCTACTTCACGGTGCTTGTAGGCCGCAGCATGCACCAAGAGAACACGGACGAAGAGCTGGGGTACGAGCGAGTGCTTCAGGGCTCGGCCTGGGGCACCCGGCAAGAGGATTACCGCCAGTATCTGGAAGATCAACTGGCGCCGGACACGCGGTGGGGACAGGTGCTCCATGAGGAGGGCTTCCGGAGCATGGCGGAGGAGATCGGGGTCACCTACAATCACTGGCAGGCCCAGCCTTGGCCGCTGGAGGAGGAATGGCACCCCATTAATTGGGTCGCGCGCGAATCGCGGGAGCTGCTCGAAGAGACGGATACCGAGCGTCCCGTGTTCTTGACTACGTCCTTTTACGCGCCCCATCCGCCGCTTTTCCCCGCCGAGCGTTTGTTCAATGCCTACATGGAGAGGGAACTGCCTGAGCCGGCGAAGGGCGCCTGGGTCGACTGGGATGCGCTAAGCCCGCCGCCCGGTAGTCATGGGGGCAGCCGGGTTTTGTTGGAAGGGGAAACGCTGCGCCGTGCGCAAGCGGGATACTTCGGACTGATCGAACAGATCGACGAGACCATTGGGCCACTCATTAAGGCCTTCAAGGCCCGTAGCGAGGAGGCCGGCCGGCCTTGGATCATTCTGTTCGTCTCGGAGCATGGGGAGATGCTGGGCGACCATGGCTACTTCCGCAAGTGCGAAGCGTACGAGGGGTCGGCCAACGTGCCTTATATCGCCGCCGCCTCGGAGGATCTCGGGTTTGAACGGGGCATGCGCTCCCATCAGCCGGTGGGCCTGCAGGACGTCCTCCCCACCCTCGCGGACTTGGCGGGGATTGACATACCGGAGGAGGCAGACGGCGTGTCGCTTGCGCCGTATCTGCGGGGAGAGACCCAGGAAGTGCGGCCGTGGCTGCACTTCGAGCATCACCCCACCTATAGCGATCAGCAGGCCTTTCAAGCCCTCACCGATGGCCGTTACAAGTACGTCTGGCGAACGGAGGATGGCTCGGAACAGTTGTTCGACCTCGACGAGGATCCCATGGAGGAACGCGATCTAGCCCGTGAATCCGGCGACGCCTATCAAGAACTGCTCCAGCAATGGCGTCAACGCCTCATTGAACGCCTTGAGCCACGGCCCGAGGGCTTTTCGGATGGCGAACAACTAATGGCCGGCCAGCCTTACCAGGCCCATCAGCCAGGGACGCAGCCATAGAATCCCACGGCGGATACGGCGCGCCCGATCGGCGGCCGGAGTTCTTCAGACGGCGAGCGCGCCCTGCTCGATTTCCAGCCGGGCGCGCTCGGGTGTCGGAATGTTTCTTAGGGCCGGCCTTACCGGCGTATTTCATCGGCCACTTCGCCTTCCAACAGGTGATAGGTGCGATGGTACACCTCGCGAAGGGCCGCTTCGCCGGAATATCCTTCCGATAAGGCCTCGATGTAGTTCAACAACGAGCCTTGACCGAACCGGCGCCACAAATAATCCACGGCGGCGTGGGACTGAAGGTAGGCCAGGCGCAGTTGTTCGGGCGAAAGTTCGTCCAGCGGAGAGTCGTCCAGCGCACGAAGGTAGAACAAGGCGCCGTCCTGTTGAGCTTGGTGAAGGCGGCGGTGGTCCTCATCGGTCAGGCTGGTCGACAACATTTCCGCCAACCCTTCGTTGAACCACCACGGCACGTCCTCGCCCCCGAGATGGCGCACCATGACGTGCGCGTATTCGTGATACAGGCGGCGTTCTAGTTCGTCTTCTTCCAGCGTCTCGCCATCCCGGTCGCGCACAGGGACGCGAATCTTGCCGTCGTACACGGCGCCGACGTGTTCATCGAGTTCCGTCGCCGCGCTGAATTCCTCGGCGCTGTAGATGATGACTTGAATGGGAGGCGGCGGGAAGACGTTGCCGAATATCTGGCCCAGTTCCCGGTAGCCTCGCTCAAGTATGGAGAGGACTTGCTGCTGTTCGCGGCCGGTGGTCTGCCGCGGATACGTGATCTCGAAATGCCGCGAGCCCGAGCGTTGAAAGGACCGTTCAACGTCGGCTTCTCGTTGGGCCTTGGCGATGCGCTCGGCCAGATTGGGGCGGTCTGGTTCCTCTTCATGCACCTCACGCCAGACCGCCAACGCGGCCGCTAAGTCATTGGCCTGGTAATAGGCGTCCCCAAGCACTTCAAGGGCGTCCAAATTAGACGGGTCCAACTCCACGGCTTCCTCGAGCCGGAAAATGGCGTCGGAGACGCGATCCAGGCGCAGGCTGTACATGCCGAGCTGCACCAACGGGGCCGGGTTATCGGGGGCATGGGACACGGCTTGTTTGACGATCTCGGCCGCCGTCGCGAAGTCCCGCTGCTCGGCCACCTCGTTGGCGTAGGCTTGGTAGGCGTTCACCAAGTTATCGCGGATGGTGGGATTTCGGGGCGCGCTTTTTTTAGCATTGAGGAACGCGTCGATAGCCTCGGGCCACTCGCCCCGGTTATAATGTTCGACTCCCAACGCGTTGTATTCCGCCGCCTCGGTATTCATGGCTTCGGCGGACGCGAAGTATCCGATGCCTGCTCCCGCCACGCAGAAGAAGGTCCAGAATAGCAACCGGCGCTTGGTTAGGTATCTTATCATGATGACGACAGCGCTATGGCCTCCACTTCCACTTGGATGTCAAACGGCAGCCGGCCCGCCTGGAAACAGGTCCGCGCCGGACACTCCGAGGTGAAAAACTCTTTGTAAACCTCGTTAAACGCTTGGAAATCGTCCATGTTGGCGAGATACGCCGTGACTTTCACGGTCTTTTCCAGGCTGGAGCCCGCATCCTCGAGGACAACCTTCAAGTTGGACAGCGCAAGGCGCGCTTCCTCTTCCATTGTGCCGCGTTGGACTCCGCTGCCGTCCGGCGCGAACGGGCCTTGGCCCGAGACAAACACGTAAGGCCCGGCCGCGACCGCGTGGGAATAGGGACCCGCCGCCGGCGGCCCGTTGCTCGAGAATATGCAGCGCTTCTCCATAAAACCCTTTCTCCTTCCCTTTTGTTCCGGCCCGGCTATGGCGGGAAAACGTTAGCAAGGTGAAACCTATCACACTGCCGCTGCGCGATCAACCAGCCGCATCCTCAACGGCCGCGCGGCGCTTTTGGTAACGCAGCATGGCGGCTTGCAGGGTGACAAAGACGATGACGATGACGGGCGTGTAAAGAAACGGCCATGCCGAGCCGTACCGCTCCGCCAGAAGTCCAAAGCTCATGCCGCCAAGTAGCCCGCCGATGCCCACCATGCTTTCATGCACGGCGGCCCGCCGGTGTTTCCGGAGAGGATTGGCCACGCTGTAGTACATGCTGGCGAAGAAGCAGACGCCGCCGTTCACGCCCACAATGGCGCAGCACACCATCATGACGGCCAAGCTTTGGGTCATGCCGAGTCCCCAAAACGCAACGCCGGCGGCCAATTGCGACACAGCCACCAACCAGAATTGATGATGCCAGCGCGTGGTCCACCCCATGCCAAGCGAAATACCCGCTCGCGACAGGTACAACACAAACGCCACCCATGAGAATTGCGTGGCGGCTTGAAACGGCAAGCCCTGGACATCCAATCCGCCCGTGAAAAGCACCAACTCCCCGGCCTCCACCAGATCGTCCACCCGCTTGGGAAACACGGAGCGCATGACGCCGACCATCGACCACCCCACCATGTTGGCGAACCAGGCGCTGTAAAGATAGAGTTCGCTGGCGCGATCTTGCTTGGCTTGATAGGGATTTTCCGGGGTCACGGGCGCGGCGCCGTAATAGCGGCGCTCGTCCGGGAGGGTGAGCACCATCACAAACGCCAATCCGGCCGCCACAAACACGGCGATAAAAGGCAGCCGGTAATCCAAGTCATACAAGGGCCCCGCCGCGAGCGGTCCCGTGGCCAGGCCGAGGGTCCACGCCACGTTGTAGTGCGCGATGCGCCGGGTCCGCAGCGCGGGGTTAGGCTCCGCGCCGATCCAGGCTTGCATCGAGGGCCAAAACAGCGCCCGGAACGTCAATCCCGCCAGCGCCACAACCGCGAACGAAAACGGGTCCCGGCAAAACATCGCCAGCGGGAATACGAGACCGAAGCCCGCCGCTCCCACCCGCGCCCAGTTCAGGCCGTTCTTCACCTTGCCCAGGAATCGCGTCGAACCCAGGCACACGGCCGCATAGCAAACCGATTCAAACGCCGCGATACTGCCGGACATCGCCGCTCCGCCGCCGAGTTGATCAAAGATGAAGAACGGCATCGCCGTGAAGGCGGTTATGAGCGCGAAATCAAGAAAGTACGCGGCGAGATATTGACGATGATGAGGCTTCAGCATAGGGCAGGAAGTGTAAGCATTACAGCCCAATAACGCAAATGGCGGCCAGTTGCAGGCGGGGCCCCAAACAATAAAGAAAAGGTGTCTGCTGTCCTCTCTATCCACAAACACTATAACAATGAGTATCTATTGACGTGTTATCTGGACTTACTTACAATGGGCTAGATTTGGTGGGAGAGAGTAATGTGATCACCCTGCCGGCGGGATACAATTGCATGGATACCGCGCCGTAGCCGGTGCTTTCCCCGGGCTTTGGGAGATGGGCGCTCTTGGGGATAGGCTAAACGCGTGGTTTGGTTGCGGGCTCGCCGGCAAAAGAGACTCCCTCTCGTTACAAAAGGGGCAAAGTGTTGGGAAATCCCAACGCAATCACCGAAAGGAGGTACATCATGTCGACTTCCACTGTCGCCACAAGTCCCAAGCAGGCTCTCAACCACGTGCGCCAAACGCGTTTGCTCATCGGCGGCGAATTCCGAGACGCCTCGGACGGCAAGACCTTCGAGACGATCAACCCCGCCACCGAGGAGAAGATCGCCAGCGTCGCGTACGCTCAACAAGACGATGTGGATGCGGCGGTTAAGGCGGCCCGCCGGGCGCTGGAACAAGGGGACTGGGCAAAGATGGACGCTCGCGACCGCGGCGCGTGTCTGTATCGCCTGGCAGACCTGCTGGAAAAACACATCGACGAACTGGCCGCATTGGAAACGCTAGACAATGGAAAACCCATCAGTGAAAGCCGCAATGTCGACTTGCCTCTTGTCATCGATGCGTTCCGCTATTACGCTGGCTGGGCCGACAAGATCGAAGGCGACACCGTGCCCATTCGCGGCAACTTCTTCACGTACATTCGCCGGGAGCCGGTGGGCGTGTGCGGGCAAATCATTCCGTGGAACTTCCCGCTTTTGATGCTTTCGTGGAAGTGGGGGCCGGCGCTGGCGGCGGGCTGCACAAGCGTGCTTAAACCTGCCGAACAGACGCCCCTCACGGCCCTGCGCGTCGGCGAACTGGCGTTGGAGGCGGGCTTTCCGCCCGGGGTAATCAACATTCTGCCTGGCTATGGCGATACAGGGCAACACATCGTCAAGCATCCCGATGTGGACAAGGTCGCATTTACCGGCGAGTACAAAACGGCGCAACAAATCATGAGCGACGCCGCGCCCACGCTTAAACGCCTCACCTTCGAGCTGGGCGGGAAGAGCCCGAACATCATCTTCGCGGACGCCGACCTCGACGCCGCGATACAAGGCGCGTTTATCGGGTTGTATCTCAATCAAGGCCAAGTCTGTTGCGCGGGGTCGCGGCTGCTGGTGGAGGACAGCATTCACGATGAGTTCGTGGAGCGGCTCACCCAGATGTCAGAGAACAGAAAGGTAGGCGACCCCTTCTCGGAGGAGACCGAGCAGGGTCCGCAGGTCGACAGGCAGCAGTTCGACAAGATCATGCATTACATCGAGGCGGGAAAGAAGGAAGGCGCGCAATGCCTCACGGGCGGAGGCCGGGACGGTAGCCGCGGCTACTTCATCCGGCCCACCGTATTTACCAATGTGAGGGACGACATGTCTATCGCGCGTGACGAGATCTTCGGACCGGTGATGAACATCATGCGGTTCAAGGATTTCGACGAGGCGATCCAGCGCGGCAATGACACTTTCTACGGACTGGCCGCGGGGGTGTGGACGCGCGACCTAAGCAAGGCGCACCGCACGGCCCACGCGCTCCGGGCGGGCACTGTATGGGTCAACTGTTACGACAAGTTCGACGCGGCGGCGCCCTTTGGCGGGCACAAGATGTCCGGCCAGGGACGCGAACTCGGTCAGTTGGCGCTGGAAAGCTACACCGAACCCAAGACCATCACGATAAGTCTCGACGGATGAGCAGCGCTAGAGAGCAAACATCCCCCGTTGGCGAAGCAACGGGGGATGTTGTAATTCCTTCTTGACACCGGGATGCCCCGGTCCTGCTGTTATCGCTGGGTGTGGTCCGCGCGCCACTCGGGAGCGGCCTCGCGCATCGCCTCTTCATCATCCAGCGGCACGCCGTCGAGTTCGCCCGTCAGCGATTCGAGAAACGCGAGGATCGCGTCGCGTTCATCCCTGGACAGGTCATCGTCCACCATGTACTCCACCATAACGTCCACGGCTTCTTCCATCGTTTCCACCGCGCCGTCATGCATGTAGGGGGAGCTGAGCGCCACGTTGCGCAGCGTGGGCGTCTTGAAGCGATGCCGGTCGTACGCGTTCTCCGTAACATTGTACCGGCCATAATCAGCGTCGGTGATTTCCTGATCGCGGTCTCCGAAGTAGTCGCCGCGCAGGCCCACGAGTTCGAAGGACTGGCCGATCCGTGCAGCCCGTCGCCAAGTCGTGGCACGTTGCGTTGTTGCGGGACAAGCGCACATCGTGAAACAGCTTGTCGCCCAACTCAGCCTTGGCCATGTCCTGGCCGTGCTCTTCGGGAAGCGGTTGCAGCGTCTGCCGCATCACCTCGGGCGGATTGCCCGGCGTGGCGTAATGCTCCACGCGTTCCCGGCGGACCCACTCCATGAGCGTATCCCTGTCGCCTTGAAACAGCGCATGGTTCCAATGCAACGCCAAGTATTCCTTCGGCGGCATGTCCCCATACTGCGTGGAATACTCGACCTTCGCCAGCGCAATTTCGGGAACAGGGCCGGCTTCCTCAAACTCCCGGATCAAGTCAAGGTTCTTCCCTCCCTCCTCGATGTCCGCTTCGATGATGCCGCTCGCAGGGGGGAAGGCGGCGTACCACGGCTTCTGCCCCCCGGTGGAATGGCACTGGGCGCACTAGTTCTCCAGAATCGCCACCACCTCGGCTTCGAGCGGGTCATCCGTCTCGTGTTCGGCCAGAGGACTTTCGGGCAATGCGATTACCAGATTCGATAGGGGAAACGCGAAACCTAAAACGATCACAATGATTACGGAGGCGAACACTTTCCTGCTCATAAGGCATACTCCTCCCAACCTTCACCAAATCACTCCACCCCACGGAGCGAATGCTCGACATAGTACGCAAAAGTTCGCCACGTTTGCAATAGCGCGAGCCGCCCCGCGGAAGGTCGCCTCAAATCAGGAATCGGCGCGAAATACCGCTGTTACCAAGGGTGCTTTACAGCACAGCGGCTTGTGGAAGCCTCTTGGCGTGCTGGAGTTGACGATGAAGGAGGGCCAACCGGCCGCCCTGGACTCCCTTGCTCCCAGCGCTGTCTCACCGGCCTTCCGTCAGACGAGCCCTAAGCCTTGGAGTATGGGATCCAGCTTGTCGTACTTCTCCGCCGGAAGCGGCGTGAGCGGAAGCCGAACCACATCCTCGCACAGGCCCATCTTCGCCAGCACGCTCTTGAGTGGGATGGGGTTGGTCTCGATGAACAATCCCTTGAAGAGCGGCAGCAACTCGTAATGCAGCTCGCGGGCCTTGGCCATCTGGTTGTTGAGGCAGGCGTCCACGAGATGGGCGACATGCTTCGGGACCACGTTGGCCGCGACCGAGATGACCCCTTGGCCGCCAAGAGCCATCATCGGCAGGGTGAGGTAATCGTCGCCCGACAAGACGGTGATGTCGCTCAGGCTCATGACTTGCGCCGCCTGATCCACGCCGCCGGAAGATTCCTTGATTGCCACGATGTTCTCGATCTCGCTGAGTTCGGCCACCGTGTCGGGCTGCATGTTCGTGCCGGTGCGGCCGGGCACGTTGTACAGTACGATGGGGATATCGACCTCTTCCGCGATGGTCCGGTAGTGCGCGATCTGGCCCGCGGGCATGGGCTTATTGTAATAGGGCGTGATGAGCAAGGCGCCGTCCGCTCCCGCCTGCTTGGCGGCCACGGTCAGCCGCAGGGCTTCCTGCGTGTTGTTGGAGCCGGTGCCCGCGATGACTTGCGCGCGGCCCGCCGCACGGTCGATGGTGAAGCGGATGCACTCCTCCTGCTCGTCATGGTCGAGGGTGGCGGCCTCGCCCGTGCAGCCGCATGGCACAAGGCCCTGCGTGCCCTGCTCGATCTGGCGATCAATCAGGCGGCCGTACGCCTCGAAATCGATTTCATGATTCGTGTTGAATGGGGTGGCCAAAGCCACGAAGGAACCGCGAAACATAGGGTGTGTCTCCCGTTGGTATAATCAATTGGATGGGCTCAAAAAGCCGGAATCGCCGCCAAGTTTCAGCCCCCACGGAAAGTTTTCTCTCTTGGCGCCCCGTATTCTATACAGGATGGCCCCGCCTATGCCACCCCGGCATATTCCTCCCGAGACGCGGGTAGGCGGAGGCCCACACAGCCCCGCTTAAAAGACACTTGACAAAGGCGCGGCGGCATGCGACATTAGAGGCGTGGACAGTCTTGGTTGTTCATCAATCCGCAACACGCGAGAAAGGAGACCCCGCAAAGCGTACCACCTACTTCAGCAACGTCTAGTGCGCAACGATACAACCCCCAAACCATAAGGGAGTGCGGCTATGGATAGGACCTGGTATCTGGTAGCCAACGCGAGCACAGCCCGCGTGTACGCGAAAACACCCGGAAACAAAACCCTCCAACTCTTGCACGAATACAACCATCCCGAAAGCCGTGAGCCGCGCCGCGAACTCAAACGCGACCGCCACGGCCACTACGCCGGCGCCGGCAAGGGACACGGCTCAATGGTGGAGCCCACGGATCCCAAAAAACAGGAAGCCAGCCGGTTCGCCCGGGAAATCGCAAGCGCCCTTCACCATGCCCACGCGAAAAACGAGTTCGAGCGCCTGGTGCTCGTGACGCCCCCCTCGTTCTTCCAGCATCTCAAAAAACCGATGGAGCCGCTGCTTCACGAGTGCGTGAACACGGTCATCGAGAAGGATTACACCAAGACGGATCCCAAGAAGCTGGCGGAACACCTCGAAAAGCATGTCCTCTTGACGCAATAGGGTCGAGAAGGCGGCCTGATAACGCAATCGCGCGGAACAACGGCCCCAGAAGGCGGGGCGCGCTGTTCCGCGCGTTTTCTTTACGTTACGCTACCGGGACCTCACCGCGCGCCGAAGACCCGCTCGTCCGTGGGTTCGGGGCTAACGTGGCCCGCGTTGTCCTCGGCTTGCAGGAAGAAGGTGAAGCGGCCTTCCTCCTCCGGCTCGTACTCGAAGACGCCGGATTCCCCCGTTTCCGCGAGGCCCGTGTCTTCCCAATCGCCGCCGTTCACCTTCTTCGCCCAGAGCCGCACCTCGTTCAAGCCGCTGCCCTCGTCGTGGGCGCCTTCGTATTCGAGCACCAGCGGCGTCTCGTTGGCGTACTCCTTCGTGGCCGTCAGCTCGCCGGGCTCGGGCGGGGTCGTGTCGAAGATGGTGTTCGTCGCGCCGTTGCCGGATGGCTCGGTGGTGCGCGTTCCATCGCCGGCCTCGGCTTGCACGGCGAAGTAATAGGCCGCGTCATCGCCGGTCACGCCGGTGAAGTCGAAGGACCCCGCCTCGCCTTCGCTGCTCAGGCCGGTCTCGGCCCATTCGCCCTCGCCGCCGCGCTTGACCCAGAGGTGCACGGTCAGCTCGTCGTCCGCGGAAGCCGCGCCTTCGTAGTCGACGGTGATCGGCGTTTCCGTGGCGTACTCGGGCGAACTCGCCGTCCCCGCCGTGAAGCTCGTGTCGTACACGGTGGAGGCGGCTCCCGTGCCGCTGGGCTCGGCGGACTTGTTGCCCGCGTGGTCGTCGGCCTGGATGTCGAAGTAATACTGGCCGTCGCCGCTCATGCCGTCGTACAGGAAGGAGCCGGACTCGCCCTCCGCGCTTAGCTCCGTCTGGCGCCAGCCTGCGTCGTCGCCGTCGTACAGCACCCAGAGGTGGACCGCTTCAATTCCGCTCGGGCCGGCGTCGCTCACCCCGCTGTACTCGACCTCAATCGGGGGCGAATCCACGCGTTCCGGCGCGGAGACGGTGCTGGCCGTGGGCGTTTGCGTGTCGCGCACGGTGCGGACGCCCTCCTCGCCCACGGGTTCGCTGGACTGCACGCCCGCGCCGCTCTCGGCCCGCGTCGCGAACCGGTAGGTCCCGTCGGCCAAAAGATCCACGGTGAAGCTGCCGGACGACTCGGCTGACACATGGTCCGTCGCCGTCCAGGAGCCGCCGTCGACCTGCTGATACAGCGTCACTTCCTTCAACCCGCTCAGGCCGCCGCCCGCGCCGCCGTAGGCCACCGTGACCGCGTCTTCGTTCGTGTAGTCCGGGGCATCCGTCACGGCGCCAGGGTTGGGTTCCACGGGGTCATAAATCGTCGCCGCCGAGCCATCGCCCGAGGGCGCGGGCGATGCGTTGCCCGCCTCGTCGCGCACCCGCGTCGCGAAGTGATGGATGTCCGCGTCCGAGCCGGGGCTGTACGTGAACCCGCCGTCGGGGGCGGCGCTGGACTCGTCCACGAGGCCCCATTCGCCGGTCGCCTCGCGTTGGGCCCACAGTTCCACCACGTCCACGCCGCTGTAGCCGTCGCTCGCGCCGTCGTAGGTCACAGTGAACGAACTCTCCGACGCGTATTCGGGCGCGGTCACGATCGCCGCCTCGGGCGCCGTCGCGTCGTACACCACCTCCATCGCGATCTCGTCGAAGGAATCGCTGGACGCATTGCCCACGCCGTCCACGGCCTGCAGAGCGAACGCGTACGTCCCGTCGCCGCCGACGCTATCGTAGGCGAATTCGCCGCTGGCCTCGTCCGCGCTGGACGTTTGGATCCAATCGCCATCCGCGCCCACTTTCACCCAGAGGCGCGCCTCCGCCACGCCGCTACCATCATCGCTCGCGCTGTAGCTCACCGCGATCGGCGATTCGTTCGTGACATCCGGCGCGTCGATGGAATTCACAACCGGCGCCGTCAGGTCCACCGTGGTCGACGCCATCCCGTCATCCGACGAGCCCGGCACGCGCGAACGGTTCCCCGCATTGTCCTCCGCCACCAGATACCACTCATAGGTCCCCTCGCTCAGTTCGCCTTCGTACACAAGCGTACCCGAACCGCCGCTGGATTGGACCCCGCTGTCTTGCCAATCGCCGCCCTCATGCCGGCGCCACAGCTCCACATGCGCCAACCCCGTGCCGTCCTCCTCATCCGCCGCGCCCGCATACTCGACCGAAATTGGTCCCGATCCGACAAATTCCGGCGCCTCCGCCACCTCCCCAGCCGAAGGCGCCGTCTCGTCCTGCGCCGTCTCATCCTCATCCTCAACCGCGTTCACATCCGTGAACCCCTCCCGGAAATACTCAAGTATCTTCACCGGATGATAGTCCCAATCCGAGTCCCAGTTCTGGCGGGTTTGCTGGTAGGCGGACTCGACAAACGCCCGGTGAGCCAGATCATCATCGAATTCGCCATTAACGTGGTAGCCGTCAAAATCCGGATTCTCCTCCTTCTCCTCCATCACCATCTGCTGATACGTCCCTAGCGTGCGCTCCCAATCTTTGAAGTCAACCGGATCACTCGAAACTTCTTCGGGCGTACGGAATATATTATCATAAATATCAATATCGTCAGCAACATAGCCTGTA
>JBKHFO010000093.1:0-12703 GCA_046540175.1 Candidatus Hydrogenedentota bacterium | reverse complement strand
GAAGCTGAAGCCCTTGTTGGTCACATAACGCAAGCTGCCGCCCTGGTTCCGGCATCCCCCGCCGGGCAGGGCGGCGCTTTCTACTGCAAACCCGGCCAGGTTTTGGAGAAAGGCGGTCTTGCCGTCGCCCGCGTTGCCGCCCAAGATGACGAGGCTGACGGCCTTGCCGCGAATGGCGTCCGCTACGTGGCGATCCAGTTCGGTCTCGACATAGGTGTCGCGCGCGAAGCCGCTGTCGAGCCCGCGCGTCTCCACATTGCCCCACGGCGAGCCCGGCTGAACCCGTAAGAGTTCCTTCAACCACGGTACTTCATTTTGCGTGCGCGCCTGCATAAGGGCCGAAGTCTTACAGGAGCGCCGTCCGGAGGTGAACGTCGTGTACGTATCGGGCTATCCGGGGAACATCATCTCGCAGCATGGCGTGCTTATTCCGGGCCCGTGACATGACTGCCCCTCTTCCTTGACCAAGACCACGGGTCTGCTATACTGGAATCAGAGCGAACCCGTGGAGAGAAAACCTATGAACGAATACTCGTACACCGTTGTGCTCGAACCTGTCGACGAAGGCGGCTACACGGTCACCGTGCCTGCCCTGCCGGCGGTAGTCACTGAAGGCGATTCTGTAGAGGAGGCCATCGAGATGGCCAAGGACGCCATTGAGTGCTACTTGAGTTCATTGGCCAAGGAAGGCCGGCCTGTTCCCGTGGAAGAAGGACCGGCTGGCCGGATGACCGTGCGCCTTCAAGTGACAGCGCCAGCCTCCTCGTGAGCCGCTTGCCCACCCTTCGCCCGCGGGAAGTAGCCGCGGCGCTGCACAGAGCCGGGTTCGAGGATGCCCATCAACGGGGCTCTCACCTGCACCTCAAGCATTCCGATGGCCGCGAAGTCGTGATCCCCATGCACAGCAAGGATCTCAAGCGGTCTACGCTACTCGCGATCATCAAGCAGGCCGGTTTGAGCCAGGACGAGTTCCGGAACTTGCTCTGAGTGCGACCCGTCCCGCTGCCCTCCGCAACTAATTGCCAGCGCCTCGTTCCTGAAAGCGTGGCTCCATGTCAGTTCGTGCGGGTTCTTCGTGAACCGGCCCGGGGGTTTGCACCGCGAACGCAAAACCTTTACCATGTACTCAATCCTAGGCCATGGGATGGCCGGGGTTGCGAAAAGCTGAACGCAATGAAATCGCAACGGAAGGAGGTACATGTATGCGGAACGTTTCTTTTGTAGCTTTTGCTTTGGTGTTGGCCATGGGTTCCGGCGTGGTCCACGCCGCCGACACCTTGGAAGACACCACCTTCGAGCAGCGGCTCAATCTGATGATTGACGGTCAGCCGTGGCTGGGCACGGTCAACACGCCCGTCATCGATCTCGGAGACACCGAGCACCGGTACGAGAGCTTCAAGGTCTACACCCACGTCTACGACTTCGAGGGCGAGGATGTCATAACCAAGGGTCCGGTGGGCCAGTTTTGTCACCATCGGGGCATCTTCACCGGCTGGAACCAAACCCACGTTGGCGATGACAGCTACGATACCTGGCACATGGACGATTCAACCCAAGAGCACCAGAGCTGGGACCATTTCGAGGCGGACGACGACCGCGCCCAGCAGGTGCAGACCATCCATTGGGAGGACGAAGACGGCCGGCTGCTCATCAGCGAAGTCCGCACCATCACCGCCCACAAGCATCCCGATGGACACCGGATCGTGGATTTTGAATCGCAATTGACCGCGGAAGCCGGCGATATTGAGCTGCGCGGCGACTCGCACCACGCCGGCGTGCAGATCCGTTTGGCGGAAGAAGTCAACGATAACCAAGACGAGACGATTTACACCCTTCAGCCGGGCGCCGAGGAGATGGACAACGACGAGGTGGTCAACGCGTTTTGGGTGATGTGCAGCGCCCCCGTCGGTGGGCAACGCTACTGGATCATCCACATGACCCCGCCCACCCATCCCACGGGCATTGAGGAAGGCTCCAACGCGCCGATGTATTCGATTCGGGGGTATGCCCGTTTTGGCGCGTTCTATGAGCCCGACCTAACCGAAGGCGAGCCAATGACGTTCCACTTCCGCTTCGTCATCAACGATGAGGAAATCACGGAAGAAGAAGCGGAAGCGCTTTATCAAGAGTACAGCGACGAAGTGCAATGAATATCGGCGTCATGAGCGATACTCACGGTAACCGGACGCTCATGCACGAGGTGGCCGAGCGGATGGAACGGGAGTTCGATACCGAACTCCTGTTCCACCTCGGCGACGACTACGCCGACGCGGACGAGTTAAGAATCTACGGCCACGACGTCCGCATGGTGCCTGGACTGGGATGCCGGGAGTATGACTTGGAGAGCGTGCCGAACCGGCTCATTGAAGAGGTGGATGGGGTGACCTTCGCCCTGGCCCACGCCGATCAAGATCTAACCTCGGAAGAATGGGCCTGCTCGGTGATTATGACGGGCCACACCCACGTCGCGGCTCTCGAGGATCTCGGCATGTCCATCCGGCTGAACCCCGGCCATCTTAAACGCGCGCGGGATCGGGGCCAAGCCGCCTCCTTCGCCATCATCCAGCTCGAGCCCGCCGAGATCATCTGCCGCATCCACGAGGCCAACGGCCAGCTCCGCCAGGAGCGGCGCTTTCCCCGGCACAAGCTCGCCTGAACGCCGGCCTACAGCTTCACCAAGCGGCAACCAGGGGCGGGAGTCAACCCCGCCGTCGCGTTGCGCGCGTCGTAGACGACCTTGGATTCCCGTACGACGCGTTGATAGTCGAACGCGGAATGGTCCGTGGCGATCACGACGCAATCAAACCGTTCCAGCCCTTCCTCCAGATCGTCCGCCACGAAATGCTCGCCCAGCAAGTCGACTTCCGGCACATAGGGATCCGCATACGACAAGAACGCCCCCTTATGGAACAACAAGGCCATGATGTCCAGCGCGGGCGATTCGCGCATGTCGCTCACGTCCCGCTTGTACGCCACCCCGAGCATGAGAATCCGGCTGCCGTTGACGCTCTTCTTCTCCCCGTTCAGCGCGTCGGTGATTTTCTCCACCACGTACTCCGGCATGTTGGAATTGATGCTGCTCGCGAGTTCGATGAAGCGCGCGGTGTAATTCACCGTCCGGAGTTTCCAAGACAGATAGAGCGGGTCGATGGGGATGCAATGGCCGCCCAGGCCCGGCCCCGGATAGAAGGGCATGAACCCAAACGGCTTGGTCTTGGCGGCCTCGATGACTTCCCACACATCCACGCCAAGGCGGTCGCAAATGATGGCCAGCTCGTTCACCAGCCCGATGTTGATGGCGCGGAAGGTGTTCTCCAAGAGCTTGACCATCTCCGCGGCGCGCGCGCTGTTGACGGGAACGACGTGATCCACCGCGTGCGTGTAAAGCGACACGGCCCGTTCCACGCAAGCCGGCGTGACCCCACCCACCACCTTGGGCGTATTGCGCGTGGTGAACCGCTGATTGCCAGGATCCACCCGCTCGGGGGAAAAGGCGAGATGGAAATCCTTGCCCGCCTTCAGGCCGCTCTCCTCCAGTTTCGGAAGCAGTACCTCCTCGGTCGTGCCGGGATACGTGGTGCTTTCCAACACGACCAGCACGCCTGGTTTCAAGATCCGGCTTACCTCCTCGGCCGCCTGAACGATGTACGAGATATCCGGGTCCAAGCTCTTGCGCAACGGCGTCGGCACGCAGATGCAGATCGCGTCCACCGCCGCGAGGGCCCCGAAGTCCGTGGTGGCCTCCAGTTTGCCCGCCGATACAAGGGGGGCCAGGTCCTCCGGGCGCACATCGAGGATGTGCGAGTTCCCTTGGTTCAATTCTGCTACCCGGATGGGCTCCACGTCCACGCCGATGACATGGAGTCCGCCCCGCGCGAACTCCACGGCCAGCGGCAGCCCCACATACCCCAGCCCAATAATCCCCACGTTTTCTACCTGCGTCTTGCTCATGCGTTCCTTCCCAGTTGATTGCTTGTTTGTGCGCCGCTGTGTCAAGACGCGTAGCCTACCAGCCTTGTTTCCGCCGCACAATCCACTTCCCCCCACAGCGACGGAAGCATGATGTCTGCTTTAGCCCAGCGGCGACCGCCAAAATCCTGGCGGCTTGACGGTTCGGCGCCTTCGTCAGGCAACCGCACAAGTAAGCCCTCCTGCCCCCACTCGCTAGACGGAACTACGTAACTCTTTATGCGGCAAGCACTTACGCCGCCGCTACGGCTGATGGCATCCCAATTGCTAGGAAAGCTCGGGAATCTTGCCGCAGCTTAAACGTGAGGGCTTACACTATGCATCTTCCAAGCAAAAACACTTCAACTCAGCTTATCCAACGGACATTCGCATTCCTCGCCATGGCGGCGCTTACCCTAACTGCTCCGGCCGCCTGGACAAACGACGCTGACGGCGGCTCCGCCCTTGTAACCATCGTAGCCGATAACGCCGCCGACAGCAACAACGACGGATTGCCGGATGTCGTCAAGACAGCGCTGGGCGCCGATCCGCATGCGGAAGATAGCAACGGAGATGGCATTCCCGACGCTTGGAAGATTCATTACGGCTTGGATGTCCTGTCCTCGGAAAACGCGGAGTGGGACATGGACGGAGGCGGACTGACCAACTACGAAGAATATCTATATGGAACCAATCCCTACCGGCGCGACACCGATGGGGACGGCTTCTGGGACAGTTTTGAGGTGCTGGAGCGGGGCACGGATCCTGCCGACAATAGTTCCTATCCCACTTCGGATATCCCGGCGGACGTGAATTGCGATGAAACGGTCGATGCTCGCGACGTCCAACTCGTCATCAACGGCGTGCTTGGCATGGATGTACCCGTTCCCGTGGACGTCACCGGATCGGGCTCCGCCAACGCCATGGACATCCAGAAAGCCATAAACGCGCTCCTTGGACTATAGAAGGCGCACAGCATGGGAAGCGGCTACGTGAGAATACATACGGGAACGAGGCGCAAAGCGATTGAGGAGAGTGCCATGACCAGTCCTAGAATAATCAACAGTTTTACGGGCGCGGCCAACCACAAGGGTTGGCTCGCCCTTCATTTCATTACCCGCATCTTCATTGGCGCGCTTTTGCCTGCCGGTCTCTTGGGGACGGCTGCATTCGCGGAGACTGAGGTCTGGACCCCGCCCGAGGTGGCGGTCGACCAAGCGGTCTCCGTGGTTTTCGACCAGACCCCGCCGGAACCGGCCGTTATCGAGACGCCTGATCCCGCCAACACGTTGCCCATCGACCTCTCGTACGCCCATGAAGGCGGCGGAAGTCCGGTGGAGACAGCCCGCTTGTGGATCCGCCGCGGAGAAGACGGGGCATGGCGCCAAACAGAATTGAGCAGCAGCGAGGCCGAGGGCCTTTTGGCGTTGGACGAGCTGGAGGCGGATGGCCGCTACTATGTAGCGTTTCAGACCACGGACAAAGCCGGCAACCAATCTCCGGAGCCCGAGGGAACAGCCCACCCCCTAGCCCTATATGACACCACGCCACCGGAACTCACGCTCCAAGGCGAGGCGGAGATCGCGCAGTTCGTGGGGGAAGAGTACGCTGATCCCGGCGCCACCGCCCATGACGAGCTTGATGGGAATATCACGGACCGAATCGAGGTCACGGATCTCGTGAATACATCCGCGCCTGGCCTGTACGAGGTTCGCTACACCATCAGCGATTCCGCGGGCAATCGGGCGCCGGAAGCCGTCCGCACGGTCGAGGTTCAAGACACCCACAGGTTGGAAGTGGTTCAACCTGACCAGGGATCCATCGACGTAACCCCCAGCCCGAATGCGGGCGAACGCTACGTGAACGGAACAGCAATCACACTCACGTATTCCTCCGGCGGCTCTGATGAATACCAGATTCAAGGCTGGTCCGATGCTCAATCCTTGGACGGCGATCCCAACACGGCGGAGACCGTCATGGACCAGGATCGCATGGTTTCGGTAACATTCTCCGAACTCGGCGGTTTTGTAAGAGTCGATGTGGCGCCCAGCGAGGCGGAATGGGTGGTCACGGATGCCGATGGCGCCGAACACGAAGGCCAAGGCGCCGCCCTGCTCGAAGATATCCCCGCCGGCTCGGCCTCCATTGAATTCCGAGCCCTTGACGGATACCAAACCCCGGACGCCCAGTCCGGTCAGGTCGAAGATGGCGAAACCCTTACCTTCTCAGCCCAATACGAAGAGGAGCGCCAGGCCGGCGCGGTCCAAGTTAATGCGACGCCTAGCGAGGCGAGGTGGGTGGTCATCGATACTGATGGCGCCGAACACGAAGGCCAAGGCGCCGCCTTGCTTCAAGATATCCCTGCTGGCTCGGCCGATATTGAATTCCTAGCGCTCGACGGATACGACACCCCAGGCAGCCAGTCCGGCCAGGTCGAAGATAGCGAAACCCTTACCTTCTCGGCCGAATATGAGGAGAAATCCACTTATCGTCTCGCCGGGGAAAATGATGTGGAGGGTACCCCCGGGGAAACCGTGGATGTTCCGATTCGCTTGAACCCAAGTGCGGACGTCATAGGCTACCGGCTTGAAGCCGCGTGGGACAGTGAACTTGCCGAATTCGAGAGCCTCTCGCGCGGGTCTTTGACAACAGACTGGGATGCGCCGGTCGTGAGCAGTAGCGATGGCTCCGTGACCGTAACCGCCGACGGGGATGTGCTTAACGACGATGGCGGAGAACTGGCCATCTTGCGGCTTCGAATCAAGGAATCCGTGGAAGAAGACGAGGAAATGCCGATCCAACTCACCAATGCGGAACTCGACACCGATGTCCAAATCGGTATCACCAGCGCCGGCGGCAGCGAACTCAAAACCGTGGACGGCCGTGTTCTGATTGCCGCCGAACGGTTCCTTTGGGGTGACGTCACGGGACAGGAGGACGTAACGGTGGACGACGCAAACGAGCTTTTGCAATACGGGACGGGCCGTATCGAACAGCTCTCCATCGCCGAGCAGGCGGGCGAGTCCGACTACATCGGCGGGGCCAATGTCAGCGGCGCGGAGCCTCCCGTACTCGGCGCCATGGACGCGGCCCTCATCTTGCGGTATGTGCAAGGTCATATTGACCGCTTCCCGGCCGACCTCGATGGGGACGGGTACGGTCCCGAGGCAGAGGGCGACGGCGACGAGTCAACCCTTGCCGACCGCATGGTGGCGTACCTGGATGAAACCAGCACGCGGACGCTCTACGTGACGGACATCTCGGCCGCCACGCCTGGCGCGGAAATACAGGTCCCCTTGAGGCTTGATAACGCCACACGTGTGCTCGGCTACTATGTGGACCTCGAGTTCGACGGCAGCCACCTTGAGTATGTCAAGGTCGAAAAAGGGGGCGTCACCGGAGATAACTGGGTGGAGCCCGTGGTCAACGCCAGCGAAGGCCGGCTCCGGCTGGCCGCGGCAGGCGCGGAAGACCGCTCTGAAGGCGGCGATCTCGCCGTCCTGACCTTCCGGGTTCGCACCTCGACCCCAGAGGACACGATCACCGAATTCGCGGTGGCCGAAGCCAAACTCAACGGCGGCGCCATCCCCGTGGAAGTCATAGAAGCGCCCGCCTCCCCGCAACTCACGGCTATCGAGCCAGCTCAAGGACCCGCCCAGGGCGGCAGCGTGGTCGAAATCAGCGGCTCGAACTTCAGCGAGGTGGACGAGGTCCATTTCGGCGATACCCCGGCGGAATGGTTTGAGGTGGACGCCGTGGAGTCCGTCATCACGGCGGTGGTCCCCGCCGGCGAAGGAACCGTCGGCGTTCACGTCAGCGCGCTGGGTAACGGCGACACACTCCAAGACGCGTTTGAATACCGCCACACGCGCGTCCGGCTCTCACTCGTTCCGGAAGATCAAGTGGAGCTGGGCGAAATGCTAGAGATCCCCCTCTACATGGAGCGCGACAATAACCGCTCCGTGAGGACGCTCGAATTCACGCTGAATTTCAAGCCCGGCATGTTCGCGGCGTATTCAGCTAACGGCATTGAAGAACTCGTCCAGCAATCGGATCAAGAAGCCGCCATCGAGTATGAGTTGGAAGAACCCGGCAAACTACGCGTCCGGATGGAAGCTTCCCATGCGCGCGGCTTCGATAGCGGCCACATCGCGACATGCTATCTATTCGCCAAGGGCTTCGAACCGGACAGGCCCAGCCTGCTGTACATCTCCGGCATAGAGGCGTCCAACCAGTAACCATGCAGCAGTAGGCGGAAAACGGAGGCGGTCCCGGGGTTCCGGGGCCGCCTCCTGTGCTATGGAGCCCCCCACCCGGGCTGCCCCAATCACCGACGTTGCGTGATCTTCTCCCCCGCGCCTCGGCGGCTTGGAGTCACATCAATAAGGCGCTCCCATAAGGTGATTAAGGATGTAGCGGTCCAATTCCTCGTAATCCCGCTCTTGAATGAGCTGCTTTTCAAGCTCTTTATCCAGCGATCGCGCCTTTTCAAGCAATAGGAGGAAGGTCTGCCGGCTATTCGCCAAGTGTTTATGGCTAACAGCTTGTTTCTGGGTCCGCATGGTCTTAACGTCCAGGCCGACCCATTCCCCGTTGCGCCCGAATCCGGCTTCTTCCAGCACGCGCACTTGATTGAAGGCGTGCCGAAGGTTATAGGAACCGAAGGACTTGTCCTGATCAAACTTCAGCCCGCCTTGGTCGTTGATATGCACGCTCCACAGTTTCCCATGAGCGAGCGCGTAGCCCATGTCGTCCGACGGATCCAGGCCGGTCAGCATGGAATGCGCCGTCTCCACCAGACACCCCATGCGCGCGGGATCCTTGGTCATGTACCCCAAGGCGATGGCGTGGCCAATGGTGGGGATGATGGCGCTGTCCATGGGTTCATTGGGCTTGGGCTCCACAAGAATACGCAAATCCTTGTCATAGTCCAGCAGCTCGTTGAGTCCGTCCCGCATGAGCAACGTCTGTTGCCGCGAACTCTTGGTCTCGCGAATGTATGTCCCTTCCCGCGCCGGCCACAGCACCATGTATTGCGCGCCCACCGCCCGCAACACGTCAACGGCCTTCTTCGCCCGATCGATGGCGTATTGCCGGCACTTGGGATCGTTGTTGGTGAAGGCCCCGTCGATGGTCTCCGGGGCGAACCAGAGGCGGGGCGCCACGAACTCCGCCACAAGCCCCTCGTTTTCCAGCATGCGCCGCGTCTCGCCAGCTTCTTTCTCAATCTGTCGCGCGGACTTGGCGTCGAGGTCCTCCACGGCGTCGTCATCATGGAACTGGAGACCGTCAAATCCCATTTCCCGGCCCAGCTTCATCTTCTCCGCCAAGGGGATGGGCTCGCGCACCGGCGGCCCAAAGGGATCCGCTCCCTCGTCAATGTTCCACGGGCCAAAAGAAAAACGATATTCGCCTTGCTGTTGACTCATTCCAATCTCCTCCGAACGTTGCTCCCACGAAATACGGAAGAACGTCTCGTCCATCAGACTAAGCGTTCTCCCCTCACTTCCCCGCGCTAAACAGGGCTACCCCGCCCCAAGCCACAAAGAATACCCCCGCCTGAAGGTCCAAATCAAAAACACCCCTCGTCACGGGAACGAGAGGTATTGAGAGCAGAATTCGTTCTAGCCTTGCGCGGTTGGCTTAGCTGGCGAAGGGTTCGGTCAACTTAATGGTTTGCTCCCTGCCGGGCCCGACGCTGATAAGGCTAATGGGGACGCCGGCGAGTTCTTCAACGCGTTGGAAGTATTTCCGCGCATTTTCAGGTAAGTCTTCCCAGCGCTTGCAGCCGCTGATGTCTTCCCGCCAGCCGGGGTAGTCTTCATAAACCGGCTTGACCCGTTCCACTTCGCAGGTTTGGGACGGAAACGCCGTCGTCTCGCGGCCATCGAGTTCATATGCCACCGCGATCCGAATCGTGTCGAAGGCGCCGAGCACGTCCGCTTTGGTCAAGACGATGGAAGTAGCGCCGTTGAGCAGGGCCGCGTGCCGAAGCTGGACCATATCCAGCCAGCCGCAGCGGCGGGGCCTGCCGGTGGTGGCGCCATATTCATGGCCTTCCTGCCGCAGACGTTCGCCCACCTCGCCAGTTTCCTCGGAGGGGAAGGGGCCCGTTCCCACGCGGGTGCAGTAGGCCTTGACGATGCCCGCCACGCCGCGGACGACGTTGGGACCCACGCCGGCCCCGGCGCACACGCCGCCGGCGACCGTGGTGCTGCTGGTGACGTAGGGGAAGGTGCCGTGATCGATGTCCAGCATGGCGCCTTGCGCCCCTTCGAACATGATCCGTTTGCCCTCTCGTAATGCGCTGTGAATGAGGCCCACGCCGTTGCCCACGTACGGCCGGAGCCGTTCGGCGTACGCCTCGTATTCGGCGTATACCTCCGAAACGTCATAGGGGTTTTCCCCCAAACTCGCCAGCACCGCGTTCTTATATTCCAATACCTTGGCGAGCTTCTCGCGGAACATGGAGAGATTCAGCAGATCGCCGAAACGGATGCCCAGCCGGTCGGCCTTGTCCGCGTAGGCGGGGCCGATGCCGCGTCCGGTGGTGCCAATCTTGCCCTTGCCCCGAAACTGCTCCTGCGCCTTGTCCAGCAGCTTGTGGTAGGGCATGATGATGTGCGCGCAGTCCGAGATGAAGAGCCAGCCCTCCAACACATGGCCCGCAGCGAGGACGCCGTCTATCTCTTTCAACAGCACGGCGGGGTCAAGCACGGTGCCATTGCCGATGATGCATTGGCGCCCGCTATGCAGAATGCCGCTGGGCAGCAAGTGGAGAATGGTCGTGTTTCCATTCACCACCACGGTATGACCCGCATTGTTGCCGCCTTGGTGGCGCACAACCACATCAACTTGTTCAGTGAGGTAATCGACGATCTTGCCTTTCCCCTCGTCGCCCCACTGCATCCCCACAACTACGTATCCCGCCATAATCCAGTATTCCCAGCGCTTTCCGCGCGTCTTCGTACTGCTGTTCTGTTGCGAACGCTATGCGCCGCCGGCGGCCCGGCAAAACAAAACACCCCTTCTCGCCCGCCGGCCCAGAGCGACGCCCCTTCTTAAAAGCGCGGGAGCGGCTACTGGCCCCGTGGGCCCTTTAGATCATCCGGGTTAACGCCGCTTTGCCGCAGCTTTGCCTCTTGGACCTGCTTTTGACGCGCCACAAAGACCCGCTGTAGTTCGCTGATGGCCTCGTTGAGCTGGCTTGACTGGTCGGAAGTGAGGTTACCTTGCGTCTTGGTTCGCAGCATGATAAGCATGTCAATGAGCTGCTTCGACGTCGTGATGTCAACCTGAACCTGCTCCTGACCTTCTTGTTGTTGAACCATACCCAAGGCATACATGGCCTGAGTCACCAAGCTGCCCACCAGCGACATGAAGAGATCACCGCTCTCGCCGCCTTGGGCTTCTTCGCTGGCGGGCCCGGAGGATTTGGTTTCGCCTTCTCCAGAGGCCTGAGCCTTCTCGGCTTCCGCCTTGCGTTGGGCTTCTTCCTTTTCGCGCTGAACGCGAGCTTTCCAATCCTCGTCAGTGATGATCTTCCGTTCTTCGTCCGACATAATCAGCTCCTCGGTGCTTCCCGCTGTAAGGGCGGGACACCTGTCGCGCTTGCCGTGGTCCAGACGCCGTGCGAGGTAATTCGTACTGGCGGGGAGCCTCTTCGCTCGTAAGCCAATCCCCGCTCCTCCATCCCGAAACGCCAAGGTTGGCGCTGGATTCAGCCAACGCCAACCGGCTTATGGATGTGATGCTATCCGGAATAGGCAGGCGGCGGAATTACTTGTTCTTGTGCCGGTTCTCACGGCGCCGCTTTTTGCGTTTGTGCTTGGAAATCTTGGCGCGCCGCACCTTACGTCCGCCAGCCATGCGCTATCCTCCTTTCTCTTGCGTTTGCCGGCCGTTCGGGCCAGCGCTAATCCAACAAAATGCCGTGTAGTAGCTCAATTTCATAACGAAACCCGCACCCCCGAGGCGACTGCGAGCGGGCATTACACCGTCACCCCGAGCCAGCTTTCATCCGGCATCGCGTACGAGAGCAAATCGGCTTCATCAAAATACAAATCGATTTCCCATTTCGCGGTGTCAAGCGAATCCGAGGCGTGCACGATGTTCCTGTGAGCGGTCAGCCCAAACTCCCCCCGGATAGTCCCCGGTTCGGCCTTGGCGCTATCCGTCGCCCCATTCATGGCCCGCACGGTTTCCACGGCGTTCGGGCCTTCCCACACCAAGGCGATCGAAGGACCGGAAGTCATGAAGTTGATTAAATCATCGTAGAACGGCTTCCCCCGGTGTTCGGCGTATTGCCGCTCCGCGAGTTCCCGCGGTACGATTTGCAGCTTCATGCCAACGAGTTTGAGCCCTTTCGACTCATACCGATCGATAACACGCCCAATCAACCGGCGCGATAACGCATCCGGCTTAATCATCACAAACGTGCGTTCGCTCACAACCCCTCCCTCACCTAAGACGCTCAACGCGCAAGCCGTGCAGACACGGATCATGCCCGCTACTGACAAACCCTACCGGGAGAATATGGGACGGATCCAATTGCCGGGGCGTGGGGGACTATATCACAAAAACGCGGCGAAGCGCAAACGGCGGGGATGCATTATGATCGCCCAAGAAGACCGCCGGAGATCCGAATCGGTAAGCGCGCCCCTGCCTTGTCAGTGCACTTGAAGCATGGCGCAGGCGAGATAGGCGGTTTCGGGCATTTGAAGAAGGACGGGGTGATCGGGACCGGCCCCGCGGA
>JBKHFO010000092.1:0-12781 GCA_046540175.1 Candidatus Hydrogenedentota bacterium | reverse complement strand
TCCGCCTCGGGAGCCTCTGGCTCCCAGTTCGCCTCGGGAGCCTCTGGCTCCCAGTCCGCCTCGGGAGCCTCTGGCTCCCAGTTCGCCTCGGGAGCCTCTGGCTCCCAGTTACGCGCCGCATCCGTTGGCGCGGCCTCCCCGACTTCCGAGGGGGAGGCCGTTTCGGCGCCGCCCTCGACTACGGCCGTCTCGTCGAAGGGCTCCGCCTCCAAGTCGCCCTCGGCGTTCTTGGTTAGCATTTCGATTTTTTTCTCGGCTTCGGTTAACGCCTTTTCACAACGTTTGGACAGCCGGATGCCTTCTTCAAAGCGCTTCAGGGATTCATCCAGCGAAAGGCCGCCCTCCTCCAAGGCTTGAACAATTTCCTCTAGCTTTTCAAGGTCTTTCTCAAAGCTAGGCTTATCCTGTTCGGATTCCGTCTTATGTTCGCTCATCGTCTTCCTTTTTCACTTCGTCCACGGTAGCGATAACCCGGCCCCGGCCAAACCGCGTACAAACCTGATCCCCCTGCTGTAACTCGCTTGCGTCTCGAACAAGGGAACCCGTTGGATGTTTCCACGTCAGCGAATACCCCCGCGAGAGGATCTTGAGCGGGCTGAACGCGTCGAGTTGCGCCACCAATGGGGAAAGCCGGTTTCGTTTTTCCCGCGGCGCCGCCGGTCCAGTAGCTAGCAACCGGCGGCTAAGGTTTCGCCATTGCTCGCGCGCCCGGCGAAGCTGGTTGCCCGGCGACAACAGCGCCAATGAACGGCGCGCGCCCTGGACCCGCAAGCTCCGCTCCCGAAGTAGGGCGTTCATGGCGTCATCCAGCCGCATGCGCGCCTCGTCGGCGGCTTGACGGCGCTGGCGGAGGAGTTCCTTTTCGGGACGGCGGAAAACATAGCTGTTCTCCGCCAGCCGCAACCGCTGCCCGGCCGCCTCCAGCCGTCTCGTAAGCGCCTTGGCCAGGGCCCGTTCAAGATTACGCACGCGATCCGCAAGGGCCTGTTGCTCCTGAACCACCAGCTCCGCCGCCGCCGAGGGGGTAGGCGCCCGCCTATCCGCCACGTAATCGGACAGGGTGACGTCCACCTCATGGCCCACTGCGCTAATCACAGGCGTCCGCGCCTTGTGGATCGCGCGCACAACGGCCTCCTCGTTGAACGGCCAAAGGTCTTCAAGCGAGCCGCCTCCCCGGCCCACGATCATGACGTCTACCCCAAGTTGGTCCAGCGCCTCGATCCCAGCGGTGATCTCGCCCGCCGCTTCTTCGCCCTGCACCCGCGTGGGGTACAGTAGGATGTGCACATTGGCGAACCGGCGGCGGATGACGTTGAGGATATCCCGTATGGCGGCGCCCGTGGCGGAGGTGACGATGCCGATGCGTTTGGGCAGCATGGGCAAGGGTTTCTTCAGGGCCTCGTCGAAGAGCCCCTCGGCCTCCAACCGCGCCCGCAGTTGCTCGAACGCCAGTTGAAGGGCGCCCTGGCCCTTTGGATGCATCTCTTCGCAGATGACCTGATAATTGCCCCGCCGCTCGTAGACGCTCACCTGGCCATGCACGATGACCTCGAGACCGTTGTCCGGGACAAACTGGAGTTTAGAGACTCGCCCCCGGAACATGACGCAATCCACCTGACTCGTGGCGTCTTTGAGGTTAAAATAGCAGTGTCCCGCCGAACTCCGCTTGAAGTTCGAGATCTCCCCGCTCACCCAAACGGTTCCGACGCCTTCCTCGAGGAGGTTCTTTACCCGCCGGGTGAGCTGGCTAACGGTCAGGATGTTAACGTGCGTATGGGTGGTCATGGCGGGGATTGTAGCGCATTGAGCGCCGTTTCCTAAAGGCGCGCGCAAGCCGGGGCCTCTCCCCGTGGATTTCGCGGCTAAAAACGGCGGCTTCCATGTTGGTTGCGCCCGCAAACGCGGCTCAAGCGCTGCTCGCCAACCCCAGGGTTTGAGCAAAGCGGCGGAAAAAACTCACCCTCTCGTCCCGGGCGGGCGCTTCTTGCTGCACCAGACGGGCGGCGAGTTCCTGAACCGATTTCGAGGCGGCTGCCGACGGATATCGCAATACGAAGGGGTAGGTCTGCATCACGGCCTGCATCACATGCGGATCGCGAGGCACATACCCGTGGTAGGACAGCTTTCGGCCAAGGTATTTCTGAGTGACCGTGGTCAGCTTGGTGGACACGGCCAAGGCCTGTTCCTTATTCGCCGCCATGTTCACCACCAAACTCGTCACGGCGTCCTCGCGCTTCTGGTAGAGGGTTTTGATCACGGCATAGGCGTCCACGATCGAGGAGGGCTCGGGCGTGGACACCACCAAGACTTCGTCCGCCGCGCTGGCAAAGGCGATGGCGTTTTGGCCCAGCCCCGCCATCGTGTCAATAATTATGAAATCCGTAATTTCCTGCAGTTGTTGTAGGCCGTCCAACAGGTTGGCGCGCTCCTCCGGACCGAGGTCGGCGATCTTGGCTAATCCCGAACTGCCGGGAATCACTTTGATGCCCCCAGGCCCTTCGACGAGGATATCAACCAGTTCCTTCCCCCCCTCAACAACGTGTTGCAAGTTATAGAGGGAATTCAGACCCAGCAACACCTCCACGTTGGCAAGGCCGAGGTCGGCGTCCAGGACCACCACGCGCTGCCCCCGCGCTGCCAGCGCAATCCCCAGGTTCACGCTTATCCCCGTCTTGCCCACGCCCCCCTTGCCGCTGGTCACAGCGAGCACACGCGCCCGCTGGTGGTGGCGCCGGACATACTCACGCAAATGTTCTGCTTGGTCGCCCACGGTCATCTTTACCTTCCATTACGAGATTCGCCATGGCAGCGGGTTGCGCCAGCAAAATGTCATCAGGCACATTTTGCCCCATACTCAAATAGGATATCGGCAGTTGCACTTCTTGGCCGAGACTAAACATTGGCCCAAAAGACCGCGTCTCGTCAAGCTTGGTGAACATCAGCGCCGCGGGATTCAAGCTTCTCAGATTCGCCACCACGCTGTGCAGTTCATCAATACGTGTGTTGGCGCTCATTACAAGGTGCGCCTCGTCAACGGCCGCGGCATGCAGAAGTTCGCGCTGCTCTTGGATTTGCTGTACATTAAACTGACTGCCGCCCGCTGTGTCAATAAGCACGAGATCGTAGTCGCGAAACGCCCGCATGGCGTCAATGAGTTCGCCGGCGTCGTTGACCACCTTGAGCGGCACGCCTATGATATTCGCGTAAACGCGGAGTTGCTCGGGCGCGCCGAAACGGTAGGTGTCCGTTGTCACCAGGGCCACGCGGCCGCGATCGCGCACGGCGAACAAGGCGGCGAGCTTGGCCAGGTTGGTCGTTTTCCCTACGCCGGTGGCCCCCACCAGCGCAACGACCCGGCGTTTGCCGGCCGTGATGGAGAGCCCGCCCGTTACGAGAGTGCGCTTACGTATTTCCACCTTGAGCCGCTCGCGTAGAATGCGTTCATCGCGCCAGCTTTGCTCGTCAAGGTTCTTGGTGAGCGCGCCTACCACGCTCGCGGCGACTTTGCGTGTCACGCCCTGCTCCAAGAGCAGCTGGTAGGCGCGGGCCAATTCCGGCGGCAGGGTGCTCGCGCGGGATTCTGTCAAGAGGACCTGCAACATCTCCCGCATTTCCTGCAACTCTTTCTCGAGCTTGTCCGTGTCCGATTGTTTGGCGGCCGGCTTTCGGAACGGAATGACAGGGGCGGGCGCCTCGCTGCCGGTGGACCGCGGCGTCTGAGAAGGGGGCGCTCCAGCCGGGGTTTCGGGCGCGCTTTTGTCCTCGCTTGTGGCTATGCGGTGCTGCGCATCGCTTACAAGCTGACGGAAGTATTCCACCGTCTCGTTCACGGTCTCATCCGAACCTATCTTTGAGTTCTGCTGGTAGCGTTGTTCGGCTTGAGAACGCGGGC
This sequence comes from Candidatus Hydrogenedentota bacterium, assembly GCA_046540175.1. GTDB lineage: Bacteria > Hydrogenedentota > Hydrogenedentia > Hydrogenedentales > SLHB01 > SKRY01. The sequence goes on along the minus strand of JBKHFO010000092.1, from coordinate 8,889 downwards.
GCGGTTTCTCTTCGCGGGAGGGGAGCGGAACTCGCGCCGTGACTTCGACCTCTTTCCGCCCTAGCCACCCCCCAAGTCCCTTGCTTGGGACCTCGGCCGTGCGGACGACGATAGCGTCCTTCCCCAGGGTTTCCTTCATCGCGTGATAGGCGGCGTCAAGAGAGGCCGCGCGAAAGGTGTGGAGTGGTTCGTTTGCTTTAGGCATTTACCTGTCCTCCACTCTCGAGGCGCACCGCGGGATCAATTTCGTTGAAGGATAGCACCACGATCCGCGGTGCCACGCGCTCCACCATGCGTTTGACGAAGCGGCGGATTTGGGCTGGCGTCAGCAACACGGGATCATAACCCGCCGCCACCAGGGGTTGCACGGCCTCCGTGGCCGCCTTGGCGATGGCGTCGGCCCGCGCAGGCTCCACCGGCAGATAATCGCTCGTTTCACCTTGCCGGACCGCCTCTAGGATTTCGCGCTCCAGTTCAGGCGAAAGCGTCACCACCCGCAACTTGTGCTCCTCGTCGGTGTAATCCGCGCTGATCTGCCGGGCGAGCCCGTGGCGCACGTATTCGGTTAACACCTCGGTGTCCTTGGTTCTTGGAGCAAAGTCGGCCAGGACTTCGAGGATGGTCTCCAAATTGCGTATGGATACCCTCTCGCGCAGTAGATTTTGGAGCACCTTCTGGACCTCGCCCAGACTCAAGATGCCAGGGACCAGCTCATCCACAACGGTGGGCGAACGTTCTTTCAGGTTATCGATAAGATTTTGCACATCCTGCCGCGACAGCAGTTCGGGCGCATAAGCCGTGATGATTTCCGTGAGATGAGTCGCTAGGACCGCCGAGGGCTCCACAATGGTGTAGCCCATGCGTTCAGCGCGGTCGCGGTTGGCCTTTGACACCCATAGCGCGCGAAGGCCGAAAGCGGGCTCCTCCGTGGGGATGCCCTCAATCTCTTCCTCGACCAGCCCTGGATTCATGGCCAGGAAGTGATCGGCGAGCAGTTCGTATCGCGCGACCTCATTCTCCCGGAGCTTTATCCGGTACTCGTTTGGCCGCAACCTCATATTGTCGACGATGCGCACCACGGGCACAATAAAGCCCATGCGGGCGGCGATCTGCTGACGCAACACTTGCACCCGGCTCAACAAGTCGCCGCCTTGGCGGGCGTCGGCGAGGGGGATGAGGGCGTATCCCAGCTCCACCTTGATCGGATCAACCGCGAGGAAATCCTCGGGCCGGGAGGGCTCTTCTTCCGGGGGGGCTTGCTCCAAGGCTACTTCCTCGGCTTGCGTGAGAGCGGCCTGCCGCTGCAGCGAAAGCTGGGCCTGATACCCCATGAATCCGAGCACGGCCGCGATCAAGAGGAACGGCACGGTGGGCATGCCGGGCACAAGGCCAAATACCGCCAGAAGCGCCCCCCCCGTGCCCAGGGCGCGGGGATAACGGGTGAGCTGTTCGCCGAGATCGGCGCCAAGATTCTCTTCGGACACGGTGCGTGTCACGATCAGCCCCGCCGCCGTCGAGATCAGCAAAGCGGGCACCTGGGACACGAGCCCATCCCCGACGGTGAGGAGGGTATAGGTCTGCAAGGCTTCCATGATGGCCATGCCCTCGAAGACCATGCCGATTACCAGGCCGAAGATAATATTCACCAGCACGATGATGATGGCCGCAATGGCGTCGCCCCGGACAAACTTCGTGGCCCCGTCCATGGCCCCGTAGAAATCGGCTTCCCGTTCGATGTCCCGCCGCCGGGCGCGAGCCTGCTCTTCGGTGATGAGTCCCGCGTTAAGATCGGCGTCGACGCCCATCTGTTTACCAGGCATGGCGTCCAACGTGAACCGCGCCGCTACTTCCGAGATGCGGCCGGCGCCGCGCGTAATCACCACAAACTGTATGACGACGAGGATCGCAAAGATCACAAATCCAACGACATAGTTGCCCCGTGTGACAAATTCTCCGAAAGACTGGATGACCTGTCCAGCATACGCGTCGGTCAAAATGAGCCGCGTGGTGGCTACATTCAGACTGAGCCGGAACAAGGTGAGCACGAGCAGGAGCGAGGGGAACACCGCAAATTCGACCGGCTTCTGGATGTAGATGGTGGCTAGCAAAACCACGACGCCCACGGAAATGTTAACCGTGAGTAGCACGTCGAGGATTCCCGTGTGTATGGGAATCACAAGCACGGCTAGAATGCCCACGACACACGCGCCCAGGAGGATATCCTGATTGCGTTTCAGGGAAAACCTGCTCTGCTCTACTTGTTCCGCCGATGCTCCCATTGGACGCCGCTTAATCCTTATGTTGGCATACGATCAGGCCGGTACCGCCAAACCTTTCTGTCCCCACTCACCAATGGTTACCCTGCCGCGGCCCCGGCGGGGTAATTCATGCGCTCGCGCTCCCGAATCTTCTCCGTGCGCCGATCAATTTTATACACGTAGGCCAAAACCTCGGCGACAGCCCGGAACAAGTTCTCGGGCACGGGATGACCGACCTCCACGCCCTTGTACAGCGTCCGGGCCATGTCCGGCCGTTCGACGATGGGCACGTCGTTCTCAATGGCTATTTCGCGGATCCGTTCGGCCAGCAGGCGCGCTCCCTTGGCCACCACGGTGGGCGCTTGCATCGACTCGGGGTCATAGCGAAGCGCCACGGCATAGGTGACGGGGTTTGTTACTACTACGTCCGCCAGGGGAATTTCTTCCATCATCCGTTGGGTGGCGAGTTGACGCTGAATCTGACGGACGCGCTGCTTGAGCTGGGGATCGCCTTCCATCTCCTTGGTCTCTTGCTTAGCCTCTTGAACCGTCATGCGCAGGTCCTGTTCGTGCTGCCAGCGTTGAAAGGCGAAGTCGATGATTCCCAGGATGAGCATGGCCGCGCACACGCGAAACCAGACCAAGGCTATGAGCCATCCCACGTGCTGGACAATGTCAAGCGGCTCCATGAAGATTAGCGTGAGCAGTTCTTCCCAGCGAGTGCTCACCGTGATATACACAATCAAAACCACCATGACCAGCTTCAGCATCGACTTCAGAAACTCTACCAATGTGCGGGCGCTGACGAACTTCTTCAATCCTTCGAAGGGGTTCAGTTTCTGGAATTTGGGCGTCAGCGCTTGCGGCGCGATAAGAAAGCCAAACTGAAGCACATTGCTGGCAATGCCCGCCACCACTAGCAGGGCCATGATTGGCAACACGATAGTCCCCAGCGTCATGGCCATCTCCCCAGCCAAATAATGGGCGATGTCCACATCAAGTTGGGGATGGGCCACCTCCCGCAAATAATGGCGCGTCGCTCCCTGAAGGCGCTCAAAGGCCGGCCATCCCAAAAACCAAAGTCCCAACAGCCCCACGGACAGCGTGATGGCGCTGTTCAGGTCCTGACTTTTTGGCACATTGCCCCGCTCCCGCGCTTGTTCTTTCTTCCGCTCGGAAGCGGGCAGTGTTTTTTCGCCTGCCTGTTCTTCGGGCATGGAATCAACTCATCATTGGGATCATGCGCGACATGTTCCTGAACATGTCGTCGAACATGCCGTCGAGCATCATAAGGATAAAGCCAACCATGAAGGCCATGAGCAGAAGCGCGAACGCAATGGTCAAGGGAAAGCCCACAATGATAACGTGCATTTGCGGCACAAGACGCCCCAAGAGACCCAGGGAGGCGTACGTCAACAACATGGCCGAGCCAATAGGCGCCGCGATGAGCAAGCCTTGTACAAACATGACGCGGCCGAGCGCCGTGACGTCGTGCAGGAGATCGGGCCGCACCACTACTCCCCCCAGGGGAATCTGCTCGAACGTGGACCAGAGCCCATAAATCATCACGTGGTGCCCGTCGCTGACAAACAGAAACAGCCCCGCCAGAATAAACAGAAAAAAGCCGAAAATCGGCACTTGCGCCTCGAAGGCCGGGTTAAAGACGTTCACCAGCGCGAATCCGCTCAACATGTCCATGACTTGGCCCGCCACTTGCACCGCCGCGAAGATGAAATTCATGACGAAGCCGAGGATAAGTCCGATGAGCAGTTCGGACACCGCTAGCAGGCCAAACGCCAGCGCCTCCCCCGGCAGGGGCTCGGGCTGGGCGGGAATCACCGGCGTCACCATAAAGGCGAGCATGGCGGCGAACGCCGCCTTGCCAGGCGCGGGAAAACTCGCGGAGTTCAAGACGGGCGCCGAAATGAACAGTCCCGAAAAGCGCACCATCACGAGCGCGAACACCTTGAAGACCTCGGCCTCGAACAGAATCATGGCGTCAGTTTACCAATAGATGAAGCTCGCCGAATAGCGGCCGAACAAACTGCAACAGAAGGGTGAGGGTCCAGGGCAGAAACACCACGAACGCCATCAAGACCACCACAATCTTAGGGACGAACGTGAGGGTGATTTCTTGAATCTGCGTAACGGACTGAAATATACTTATGACAAGCCCGACAATCAGCCCGGACAGCAACATGGGGGACGCCACCAGCAACGTAACCAGCATGGCGTCCCGGCCCACGTAGAGCACATCATCCACCGTCATCGTTCTTGCTCCTCCTTCCGCCCGCGCCCGAAAGCTTCTGCTTCACGGTTCCGTGAACACGGGTTAGCATACCACAACATATTGATGCTGTCAAAACAATTTATTGCTACCGGTTGTTGTTTTTGCGAAACGAAAGGAGAACGCCTGGGCAGGGAGTCTGGCTATCAGCTTGTGGGACATTGTAACGGTAAGGTATTCTCGCCACAACTGGACGGCGGGTAAGATGGTTCCGCTTTCCCATGTCTGATGCGATCCCCTTTCTGGGTGAAACGATAAGGGTTACTGATGAAGGTACAAGTCATTGGCGCGGGCAGTTGGGGGCTGGCCCTCGCGCGGCTGCTGGCGCTGAAAGGACATGAGGTCTCGTTGACATGCCGGGAAGAGGATGGTCCCGAGATGTTGCGGACTAAGCGGGAGAGTCCCTGCTTCTTGCCAGGGGTGCGCATTCCCGAAAGCATACGCGTCGCGAAGGAGCATGATCCCGCGGCCGCCATCGCCGTGTTTGCCGCCCCCTCCCATGCGATGCGCGCCGTCGCGGCGAAGTTCCCATTCAATCCGGACACTATCCGGGTAAGCGTGGCGAAAGGCATCGAAACCGAGACCCGGATGCGGATGACGGAGGTTATCGCCGCCGAACAGGGCGCATGTCCGGTGACGGCTCTGTCTGGTCCCAGTCACGCCGAGGAAGTGGCCACGGATCACCCGGTGTCCGTAGTGGTGGCGGGGGAGTCGGAGGACGCCTGTAAGATGGTGCAGGACGCCTTCGTGACCTCCCGTTTCCGGGTCTACACCAGTCCGGATGTCTTGGGCGTTGAGCTGGGCGGCGCGCTGAAAAACATTATCGCCATCGCGGCGGGCGTGTGCGATGGATTTGAGTTTGGCGACAGCGCTAAGGCGGCTTTGGTGACCCGGGGCCTGGCCGAAATGGCGCGGCTGGGGGAGGCCATGGGGGCGCATCCCTTAACCTTCTCCGGCCTTAGCGGCATGGGGGACCTTATCGTCACGTGTATGAGCCGGTATTCCCGGAACCGTGACGTGGGTGAACGGATAGCCCATGGGGAAACCATGGAGTCCATTACAAGCGGCAGTCTCATGGTGGCGGAAGGCGTCCGCACGGCCCCCGGCGCTTACGCCATGGCCCAGAAGCACGGGGTCGACATGCCGATTACCGAACAGGTGTACCGTGTCCTCTTCGAAGGCGTCTCTCCACGGGAGGCTGTGGAGGATCTCATGGGCCGCGACGCCAAGGCGGAAAGGGCGTGATTAGGAATAGACATGATTTACAAGATTTAGAAGATAGAGCAAGCAGTCATGTGCTTGTCAATCTTGGAAATCATGTCTAACAAAGAAGGATATTCATAGTGGATATAAATGATATGACGGGAAGGGTGATAAAACATTGTTATGATATCCACAACCTCCTTGGACCTGGATTCTTGGAGAAAGTGTACGAAAACGCTTTGTATATGGAACTGGAGGCCGAGGGATTCGATGTTAAGCAGCAGCATCCAATTCCAGTCTCGTACAAGGGCGTAGTGGTTGGTGATTATAGCGCGGATTTGGTGGTTGATGATCGGCTCATTATCGAATTGAAAGCGATTCAGAATATAGGAAAGGAGCATGAAGTTCAATTGGTCAATTATCTCGCGGCGACCGGTATTGACAATGGTCTTTTGGTTAACTTTGGTTCATCGGTTGAAGTCAAGCGTAAGTTTAGGAGATATCGGAATAGACATGATTTACAAGATTAACAAGATGGAATAAGCAGCCAATATCATATCAATCTTGTAAATCATGTCGAAATACTAGGAGGGAGTCATGACCGAAACGATCAGTGTGTACATGACGGCGGGTTCTTACAAAGAGGCGCGTCATATTGCCGGAGAGCTGATTGACAACCGCTTGGCGGCATGCGTGAACATCCTGGGTTCCGTTACCTCCGTGTTCTATTGGGATGGCGTGCAAGAGGAACAGGAAGTGGCCTTAATCGCCAAGGCAAGCCGCGAGGACTTCGAAGCAATCAACAAGAAGGTGCGGGCAATCCATAGCTACGACTGTCCGTGCATTGTGGCATGGCCGATTGGGGAAGGGGATGGCGAATTCGTGCAATGGATAAAGGACGAAACACGCGGCAAGCGCCAAGAACAATAGCTTTCGATTCCTTCGGCGCGCTTAAGCCTAGTTGTCTTTCTATAATTGTGGATCATCCCGGTCTAGCTAAAACGGAGGATCGATATACCTCAGAAGCTTGCTGTGAGCCCAATTGGACCACGTGAGAGTTCCTTACAATTACAATCCCGCGCACCTCGCCGTCATCCCCTCGCACCTTACCGTCATCCCCGCGAAAGCGGGGATCCACAGGGCGTGCGCTGCTCTCGGGATTTGGAGCCCCGCTTTCGCGGGGATGACGAAGGGCGGGCGGGATTACCCACAGTTTTAGAATAGAATAAGCCTAGTATCACGAGCCGTAGTGGGTGTTGGAAGCCGCCTTACCTAAACTTATAAGGAGCATGATGTCTAAACCGAAAGCCGTTCACTTTGGCGCGGGTAATATTGGCCGGGGATTCTTGGGCCAGCTTTACTATGAATCGGGCTACCACACGGTGTTTGTAGATGTGGTCGATACCGTGGTGCGCGCTCTCAACGAACGAGGTGAATACCCTATTCGAGTGACGGATGAGGAATCCTACACTATAACGGTTCATGATGTGTCCGCTATTAACGCATCGGATACTGAAACTGTAGCCAAGGCCGTCTCGGAGGCGGAGATTGTTTCCACAGCGGTGGGCGTTGACGCCCTCCCAAGGGTCGCGCCCGCGCTGGCGGGGGGGATTGCGAAACGTTTTGCGAACCCGGATGCGCCGCCCCTTGACGTGATCATATGTGAGAACCTGTTAAACGCCGGCGCGTTTATTCGGGATGAAGTCCGAGCGGTCACCCCCACGGATTGCCAGGATGTGCTGGAGGAGAAGGTAGGATTTGTCGAAGCTAGCATTGGGCGCATGGTCCCGTTGTCTCAACCCGGAAGCAACGACGACTTATTGGCGGTAAATGTGGAGGCGTACTGTGAGCTGCCGGTGGACGCCAATGGGTTCAAAGGGCCCATTCCGGCCATTCGCCATCTACACCCCATGGAAAACTTTGATGCATATGTGGAGCGCAAACTGTACGTGCACAACGCCGGTCATGCCGCAACGGCGTATCTGGGGCACCTCACCGGCTACGATTTCATTTATGAAGCGATTCGGGACAAGGCCATTCGGGAAGCGGTCGAGGCGGCTCTCGCGGAGAGTTGCGCGGCGTTGGCAGTCAAACATGGGATGGATGAGGCAGCGTTAAAGGCGCACGCCGAGGACCTTGTCCGCCGGTTTCACAATAAGGCCTTAGGAGACCAGATTACCCGCGTGGGGAAAGACCCCTTGCGCAAGTTGGGACCCAGCGATCGCCTGGTTGGGGCCGCGAATCTTTGTTTGGAGTATGGAATACAGCCGAAAAACTTGGCTTTTGCAGTGGCCGCGGCGATTGAGTATGATCACCACTCGGACGCCGCCGCACAGGAACTCCAGCACATGCGCAAGTTATATGGGCTTCCTTTTATTCTCACGCAAGTTTGCCAGATCCCGGAAGATTCCCCGTTGGCGCGATACATCACCGAGGGCCTGAGCCGTCTGCAAAGGGATGGGTGGATTCAATACTAGTAAGGAGCATTCATGCACGAGATCAAAATGCCCCAGTTGGGCCAATCCGTTGAGGAAGCCTCGATAGTGGAATGGTTCAAGAAAGAAGGGGACAACGTCGAGCAGGGAGAGCCGCTTTTCAGCGTGCAAACGGATAAGGCCGAGGTGGAATACGAAGCGCCCGCCTCGGGGACGCTGCGGAAGGTCCTTCTTGAACCCGATGTGCTTGTGCCCGTCATGACGGTAGTGGCCCTCATCGGAGACGAGAACGAGGCGCTTCCCGACCTGAGCCAGTACGAGCCCGCCGAGGCCGGTGGGGCCGAACCACCGGCTGAACCCGCGGACCAAGAGCCGCCGCCTCGGCCGGCCGCCGAAGCCACGGGACCAGTCCAGCAGACCGCCGCATCCACGGCCAGGGAAGAGAGTGTCGAGCGGGTCTCCCCCCGGGCGCGGCGGAAGGCGGAGGAACTCGGAATCGAGCCTAGCGGACTGACCGGTTCCGGGCCGATGGGCCGCGTACTGGAGGAGGATGTAACCGCGGCTGCGAAATTCGCGGCGAAGGCGTCCCCCACGGCCCGCCGGTTGGCTCAAGCAGAAGGGGTTGACCTCGCTGAAGTGCGCGGCTCGGGCGCCGAGGGCAAAATTGTGAAAGAAGATGTGGAACAGGCGATCGCGGCGAAGGCGG
>JBKHFO010000091.1:0-12801 GCA_046540175.1 Candidatus Hydrogenedentota bacterium | reverse complement strand
TGACTGAACGGCTGTTTGGCACCGACGGCATACGGGGTGTCGCGAACGAGTACCCCATGACAGCGGACATGGCCCTGCGCCTTGGCCGGGCGGCGGGCCATGTGTTTCGCCGGGGGGAGCGGCCCCACACCATTCTCATCGGCAAGGATACGCGCCAGTCCGGCTACATGTTCGAGAACGCCCTTACGGCGGGCCTGTGCAGCATGGGCGTGAACGTGCTGCTGGTTGGACCATTGCCTACCCCGGGGGTCTCCTACATCATGCGCAGTCTGCGCACGGACGCCGCCATCATGATCTCCGCCAGCCACAATCCGTTCCAGTACAACGGCATCAAGTTTTTCGGGCCCGATGGGTTTAAGCTGGACGACAAGCTGGAAGACGAGATGGAGGCGCTCGTTATGGGGGACGAGATCGACCACTTCAAACCCGCGCCCGATGGCATTGGCTGGGCGAGGCGCATCGACGACGCCGCGGGCCGCTACATCGAGTTCGCCAAGGCCTCCTTCCCCCGCGATTTGCGCCTGGACGGGTTGCGCATCGTTGTGGACTGCGCCCATGGAGCGGCCTACAAGGTGGCCCCGAACGCGTTGGCCGAACTCGGGGCGGAGGTCATCCCCATTGGCGTCAATCCCAACGGTGTGAATATCAACGATCGCTGCGGCTCCGTCCACCCGGAGGAAATGCGGGCCACGGTCATCCGCGAGCGCGCCGATTTGGGCGTGGCGTTCGACGGCGACGGGGACCGCGTGGTCATGGCCGACAACGACGGCCGCTTGCTCGATGGCAACGCCCTGCTCGCCATCCTGGCCCAGGATCTCCTTGAACGCGAGGCCTTGACCCATAGGACCCTCGCCACGACCGTCATGGCCAACGGGGGCCTGCAGCGCGCCATCGCGCCGTGGGACGGCCAGATTGTGTGGACCAAAGTGGGAGATCGCCACGTCGTCGAGACCATGCGGGAACATGGCTTGGTTTTGGGAGGCGAATCCTCGGGGCATATTGTGCTTCTGGAACACAACACCACAGGCGACGCCCTGATCACGGCTCTACAGGTTCTCGCCGCGATGTTGCGCAAGGAGCAAGGCCTATCTGTATTGGGTAGCGCCTACCAAGCGCTTCCCGAGGCTCATCGCACCGTGCCGCTAAACGGAAAAGCGAAGCCCAGCAAGGAGGTGTTGGACCAAATAAGCCAGCGCGCCAAGGAGGAACTGGATGGCAAGGGCCGCATCGTGTTGCGGCCCTCCGGCACGGAGCCGATTGTGCGCGTGATGGTGCAACACGACGACCGGCGCGTGGCGGAGGAACTCACGGAACGCATCGCCAACGAGATAGCGGCGCTGGGCGAATTTGCCATCAAGGAAGGGTAGGGTAAGGCGCGGTTTGAACTCACGAGAGGGGAACGGATGGAATCAAAAGGCGTCAGCGCCGAACTCGGCGTGAATATCGACCATGTCGCTACGCTCCGCGAGGCCCGAAAAGGGGTCGATCCCGATGTGATCGCCGCGGCCAAGGTGTGCGAGTTGGCGGGGGCCCATCAAATCACGGTTCACCTCAGGCAAGACCGCCGCCACATCCAGGATCGCGATGTAGAACTGCTGGCTCAGGTCCTTAATGTGCGGCTCAACCTCGAAATGGCCGCCGTGGACGAGATCATCGCCATCGCCACCCGCCTCAGACCAGACACCGTGTGTCTCGTGCCGGAAAACCGCCAGGAAATCACCACCGAGGGCGGCTTGGACGTCACCAGTCAGCGGCAACGGCTTACCGGCGTGGTTTCGCGGTTTCATGAGGCGGGCGTCAAGGTGAGCATGTTCATTGACCCCGAGCAAGAACAGGTGGAGGCGTCGGCCGCCACGGGAGCGGATTACGTCGAGTTACATACCGGCGCCTACGCGAATGCAGATGAAGACAGCGTGAAGGACGAACTCAACCGGCTGGTGCAGGCCGCCGCGCACGCTATTGAGTCAGGCCTAATGTTCAATGCCGGCCATGGCCTGACCACGCGCAACCTGCGCCCCGTCGCGGCGATAATGGGGCTCAAGGAAGTGAACATCGGCCATTCCATCATTTCCCGGGCGGTCTTCATTGGCCTTGAAGCGGCCGTCCGCGAAGTCCTTGATATTCTGCGTTCAGAATCAGCGTGAGGCGGCCCTCCTGTTCGCCCGATAAGGGGAATGTCCCCCCTCCATTGGCATGGCCGCGCCCATACGCTATCCCCCACTCCGTTGCCCCCTGTGCGCATGGCTTCCCACCGAGCCCTTCTTGACAGTCCGCCTCACGAAACTTGTTGCGTTCAATAGGGATATAGGATAGTTGAAACGGTTCCCGGAAAGCGCTGTTCTGCCTTAATCCCATGAATAGCTATAGGCTTCATCCCACTATTAGCGGGTGTTAGAAGACGCCACGTAGGCCAATCGCCGATTTAAGACGTTGCTCCAAGGGACACCATCGCCTTATCCGGCGATTGAGGCAACAAACTCTTGACTTTTTTCGCTTTCTGTTGTACAGTAAGCATTCATATCCGCCAGTCCCAGCAGGGGGAACTAAGCCGTCCGCACCTTCTATGTTCTTTGTATTATCAGTTGGCGGCCAGCCATACCTTACCATGAAAGTGTATATTCTAGAATTAATGTCTCCTTTCGGCGTTAATTCTGAAATGTGACACCTTTGAGGGGAGAAGCATATGACCTTACGGATTTCCACGGCGCTTAGCGTCTTTTCAGGGGCGCCGGATAGCTACTGCCCGGACGGATACCGCGATCCCTTGCGGTTGCCGGAGCGGGTCGGGGCGATCTCCAAAATCAAAGGCGTAAAGGGAATAGAAGTCTCACAACGGGAGCTAAGCGACGAGTTCCCGGTGAAGGAACTCAAACGGGTCCTTAAGGAATATAACCTAAGCTGTTCGGCGGTCACCGCCGATATCGCTCAAGACCGGCGGTTTGCGCTGGGCGGCTTCGGCCACCAGCACGCCAAGACCCGCAACGCCTCGATTGATGAAGGCCGCAAGGCGGTCGATATCGCCCGGCAGGTGGGCACAACCGACGTTACGTTGCGGCTGTACAGCGATGGATTTGACTATCCTTTCCAGGTGGATTACGCCACCCACTGGAACACGGTGATTTCCAGCATCAAAACCATCGCCAAGTACGCCTCCTCGGACATCAACGTCGCCATCTGCTACAAGCCGCGGGAACCACGCAAATACCTTACTGTAAGTTCCGTGGGCAAAGCCCTTTCGCTATGCCAAGAAATTGCGATGAAGAATGTAGGGGTCGCGCTGGATTTTTCTAACGCCATGATGGCCGGCGAGAATCCAGCGGAGTCCATCGCATTCCTGGCGCGCGCCAATAAGCTGTTTCAAGTGTACTTCAGCGACAATTACGGGCTATGGGAGGATATGCTTCTCCCGGGCAGCGTTCACATGTGGGAGACCATGGAGGCCCTTCAACAGCTCAAGAACAGCAAGTACAAGGGCTTCTGCACGCTCAACATGATGCCCCGGCGGATGGACCCCGCCCATGCCTGTCAGATTGCCGTGGGCAACCTCTCCATATTTTGGAAGAAACTAGAAAAACTGGATAGCGCCGAACTTAAGAAGGCCCAAAAGACATTGGATGCCGTGGAAAGCCAAAAGATTGTGCGGCGGATTATGCTCCAGAGTTGAGCGAGGCCTTACCAGATGATGTCCGAGACGCGCCGCGGACGGGACCTCTTCCTTTCCGCGGCGCGTATGTTGTGTGTGGACCGGCTCGGCGCCCCATCGGGGTTGAACGAATTGGCTTTAATTAGGCAGGGGGATACAAGGTATAATGAAGATGAGGTAACACGCCAAAGGTCCCGGCCTGGCGTTGCGGGATTGCCGCAAGCCTAATGCGGGACCACGAAAGGAGGTCCGTATTCGCGTCACAGGCAATACCAGCGGATTAAAGGCGTCCCCTTTGCGCCGGCTCGAAAAGTTGGCCAACCGGCGAAGCAAGGCGGACAGCATCGTGGCGCCCGAACTGGCGCGGGCGCTCACGGAGGTCTCGCACGAGATTCAACGCCAGGTAGGTATACTCATCGACCGCCAGGGGCATATCCGCACGGTAATGGTCGGCGATGCCCGGTCGGTATTCATTCCGGACTTATCCGCCTACCGGCGCGGGCGCGACCGCCTGTGCGGGTTGCGCTTGGTCCACACCCACCTCAATCACGAGCCGCTAAATGATGACGATTTCACCGACCTCGCCTTGCTCCGGCTGGACTTGGTCGCCAGCGTCGAGGTGCTCGATTCGGGGTTGCCCGGCCAAGTGGACGCGGCCCATCTGTTGCCCGAAAACGGCGAAAACGAGTCCTATCGCGTTCTGCCCCCCCAGCCGGTTCACAACCTGCCCCCTGATTTTGTCCCCATGATGGAAGCGCTTGAGGACGAGTTTAACCGCGTCCGCCGGACGCGTAAGGCGGCGCACGGCGAAAACCGGGCCATCCTCGCCCACGTAAGCCAGCAGCCCGCTTCCCAATCCGGGGATTCGCTGGCCGAGCTACGCGAATTATGCCGTAGCGCGGGGATCTCTGTCCTTGACCAATTCGCTCAGCGGAGACCGGTGGATCCCCGCTATGTCATGGGGAAAGGCAAGCTCAAGCAGATCATCATCCGGGCTATGCAAGTCGGGGCCGAGGTGCTCGTGTTTGACATGGACCTGAACCCGTCCCAGATCCAGAACCTGGCGAATTACACCGACCTGAAGATCCTGGACCGCACGCAAGTCATCCTGGACATCTTCGCCCAGCACGCGCAGACGCGCGAGGGCAAGACGCAAGTAGAGCTGGCGCAACTACGGTACATGCTGCCGCGCCTGAGTGAAAAGCACACGGCCATGAGCCGTCTAACGGGCGGCATCGGCGGCCGGGGCCCCGGCGAGACCAAGCTCGAAATCGACCGGCGGCGTGTTAAGGACCGGATCGCCCAGTTAGAGCGCGAAATAGATAAGTTAGGCAACCGGCGCGAACTACGCCGGCGTCAGCGCTCCCGAAACAAGCTGCCCATCGTTTCCATCGTGGGATACACCAATGCGGGCAAATCCACGTTGCTGAACAACCTCACCGACAGCGAGGTCACGCAGGAGAACGCGCTCTTCGCCACGTTGAATCCCGTGACCCGGCGGTTGCGCTTTCCTCAGGAGCGCGAGATCATCATCACGGACACCGTGGGGTTCATCCGCGGCTTGCCCGCTGACCTCCGGGCCGCCTTCCGCAGCACGCTGGAAGAGCTTGATGAAGCGAACCTGCTGGTCCACGTGCTTGACGCCTCGAGCCCAGCTGTGGAGGAGCAGCTCAAGGCGGTTCAGGATATTTTAGGTGAATTGGAGTTAGATGGGAAACCGTGCCTGCTGGTGTGGAACAAGATCGATCAAGCCGACCCGGAGGTCGTCGAAGGGTTGCGCCATCAATACGGCGGCATCGCGATTTCGGCGTTGGACAAGAAGACCTTCGAGCCCTTGAATGAGCGGTTGGAGTCCCTCCTTTGGCCGGAACCCCGAACCGCCATGGAGAGCTACTGAGATGGCCGCACGGCATAGCGCCCCAGCGCGGGGAAGACGTCTTCTCCTTGGATTGATGGTCACCCTGATAGGCGCCCTCTCCCCCGCCGCCGAGGCCCGTCAAGGCGATCTGCGCGGCCAATTCCGTGAACGTGAACAGGCCTTCTTTGAGGCGCAGGCCGAGGGCGATTTCGAAGCAATGGAGCGGATCGCCGGTGAGCAGCGCGACTTATTGAGCGAAGCGCGGGGGGATTTGCGGGCCCAGAACGCGGTACAATCCAGGGACCCCGCCGTACTTAAGGATCTGGCGACGGTGCTGGCGATGGAGGGCGATTACGATCTTGCGGCGGAGACCCTCGAGCGCGCGGCGGACCACGCGCCGGATGATGCCGAAAGCTGGGTGATGCTGGGTGAAATGCGCATGCATCTCGGAGACGCGGCCGCGCCGGACGCAGCCGAGGCGCTACGCCAATGCCTCGCGCTGGAGCCAGGCGGCCCAATCGCCGCGCACGCCCATGGGTTGATGACGGCGCTCTATCTCGAAATGGGCCTCATTCCGCTGGCGCGGGAAACGCGTGAAGAAGGCCAGCAGTTTGAGGAGGGGCATCCCGCCCTTGAGTTTGGCGCGATTGCCCTGGACATCGCGGAAGGCCGGCTGGTGGAGGCCCACGAAAGGCTCGACACCCATCAGACGCTCCCTAGGCGGACGTCGGACCTTATCGAACGAGCTGTCGAACTCTACGAAACCAGCGGCCGCGCCACCCCAAACACGGCCGAGGCCCACACGGCCTACGCCCGGATTCTGTTTCGCGTGGGCCAGGCACACCGATGCGCCGCGCCGCTTGAACGGGCCGTCACCCTGGATCCCGAAGACACGGCCGCTTGGAACTTCCTGGGCTCGGTCTATCTTACCCTGGGAGATTACGAGAGCGCCCAACACGCCTTCGCGCAATCCCTGGCCGTGGACGGCGAGCAGCCGGGCGTGCGCGAAATCGTCGAAGCCCTCGAAGACGGCGAGCCCGTGGCGCCGGACGACGAAGAAGCCGGGGAGTTTGTTCCCCCTGTTCGTGAGCAGTCCGATGAGCCCGCTTCCCCTTTCATGGGAATGGATGTTCCCACCCAGAACTGAGCGCCGTTTCGTATAGCCGCCGTTTGACGCAGGGGATTCTTTCGGCTACACTATTGACAAGCAGCAACAAAGTTAACCAGGGTTTCATGCAACCAGTGTTAAACTGGGTAAGGACAACAGGATTATGAGTTTACCAAGCGCAAAACAAGTGCGCATGGGCTTCGCCGCCGTGGGATTGCTTCTGGCGTTAGGCGCTGGAATGGGATGCGGCGGCGCAGCGGGGGGGCCCGATGACGGCGTCATCCAAGTAACCGCGACTACAGGCATGGTGGCGGACGCAGCCCGCAATGTGGCCGGCGACCGGGCCTCGGTTACAGGTCTCATGGGGCCCGGCGTGGATCCCCATATGTACCGCGCTTCGCAACGGGATCTGCAACGGCTGCGGGAGGCGGACCTCCTGCTGTACAACGGCCTGTCCTTGGAAGGGCGCATGGCCCAAGTGCTCGATCGCATGAGTCAACAGCGTCCGGCAGTAGCGGCCGCCGAGGCGGTTCCGGTGGAGAAACGCATTGAAGCCGGCGATTACGGCGGCTTGTACGATCCGCACGTTTGGTTCGATGTCTCCCTGTGGACCTACGCGGTGGAGGCCGTGCGCGACGCCCTCATCGAGGTGGATCCCGAGGGCCGGGATACCTACGAGGCGAACGCGGAGGCGTACTTGGCCGAGCTGGACGCGCTTCACGAAGAAGTCCTGGAGAGAATCGGCTCCATCCCGGAAGAAAACCGGGTTCTGGTAACGGCCCACGACGCGTTCGGATACTTCGGCAAGGCGTATGACATCGAGGTCATGGCGCTTCAGGGCATCAGCACGGCGGCGGAGTTTGGCCTGCGGGACATCACGGATCTGGCGCGCACGCTCGCGGAGCGGGAGATTCCGGCGGTGTTCATTGAGACCACGATCAATCCCCAAGGCGTCAACGCGCTCATCGAAGGAATACGGGAGCGCGGCCACGCCATCGAAGACGGCGGGGAGTTGTATTCCGACGCCCTCGGCGCCGATGGAACGCCGGAAGGGACCTACGTGGGCATGGTCCGCCATAATGTGGACACGATCGTGGAAGCGTTGAAATAGCGGACCGATTTTCCCCGGCCGCCCCAAGCTCGTAACGCCGGCATCTTGCCGGCAAACGCGCCGCCTTTAGGCGGACGGTACGTAATTCCCCCTTGGAGAAACGTAGAAGCGGCGCCCTCGCCGCTTGAACCAATCAACGCGTAAACGGCCCTAAGCGGCGGGGCGCCGCTTCTACATGAACTCCGTGCGGGGGGGAATGCCGCCACCCCCGGCGCGGCCAAATCGCTTCTCCGATCCCACGGCGTTTTTCCCTGCGCAAAAGGAACCAACTCAGCGTGACTTCCGGTCTTCACGCCCGCCTGGCGGCGATGATGTTTCTGCAATACTTCGCCGCCGGCGCCATCTTGCCCATACTCAGCCATTACCTGAAGAACTACCTCGGCTTTGCCCCGTTCCAAGTCGGCGTGGTCTTGGCGATGCCCGCCGTGGCGGCCACGCTCGCGCCGCTGTGGGTCAACGTGGTGGCCGATCGCTATCTGCGGGCCGAGAAGGTCATCGCCCTGTGCCACGCCCTCGCCGCGATGCTCATGTTCGCGCTCTCGTTCCAGGACAGCTTCCCGGCCTTCGTGGCGCTCTATCTCTTATACAGCTTGGTCTTCATGCCGTGCATGGGGCTCACCAACACCGTCACCTTCCACCACGCCACGGACGAGGGGCGCAACTTCGCCACCGTGCGCACCTACGGGACGGTGGGCTGGTTCGCCGTGGCCTGGCTTTTCGGCTATTTCTGGTTGCAACGCAACGGCGGGGTCGCCGAGAGCCGGCTGCCCGACGCCTTGCTCCTGTGCGCGGCCACGTCCGCCGTCTTCGCCGTCTACGCGCTCACCCTCCCCCGCAGCGAGGCGGCGGGCCAGAAAACGGTGACAAAGCCCTGGGAAAGCCTCGCCGTGTTCGCCCGGCCTGGACTGATGCTCTTGTGCCTCGCGACGTTCGTCAACAGCATCTTGAACCAGTTCTACTCCTATGGCGCGGGCCCCTATCTCAGCGCGGCGGGCTTCACCGACCAATGGATCATGCCCTCGCTCAGTCTCGGGCAGTTCACGGAGATGATTATCATGGCGCTCATGGCGATCTGGCTCGGCCGCTTCTCCATAAAGGCCTTGCTCATCGGGGGCGTGGCGTTTCAAATGGCGCGCTTCGCCATCTTCGCCTTCACCGAGTCGCAATGGCTCGCCATGGCGGGGGTATCGCTGCACGGCTTCACCTACGCCCTCTACTTCGTCACCGCCTACATCTACCTCAACAACCATTGCCATCCGTGGGAACGCGCGGGCGCGCAACAGGTCTTCAACATCATCATCGGCGGCGTGGGCCTGTTGGCGGGCAGCCTCACGGCAGGCGGCGTGGGCGAATGGGCCGCTGGCCCCGATGGGGCCATCGACTACCATCTGTTCTGGACCGTACCCATGGTCATCGCCGCCGGGCTCACCATTCTCCTCGCCGTCTTCTTCCGCGAACCCGCCCGGGGCAATAGACAGGATGGACAAGATTTGAACCACAGAGACACAGAGGACACAGAGGAAGCACAATAGAAAGACGAAATCCTCAAACAATAATAACGAAAAACTGTTCTTGCTGAACGCCGGGTTGATTTCTGATTTACTGGCAATTTTATAATTATATTTTTGATAATATTTAAGTTATTACACCTAATATCCTTCTTTTCTTCCTTTGTTATCTCTGTGTCCTCTGTGCCTCTGTGGTTCAAAATCCTGTCCATCCTGTCCACTCTCTCCCCAGGCTTGACTACTGAATATCTTTTCAGTATCCTAACATCCATCGCAACCAGGGAGGGCGCGTCCCATGAAAATGAGCGAGCTGGTCCGGTACGGCATCCCGCCCGAAATCCTCCAACTGTGGGAGGAGGGCGAAAGCGATCGGCTGTTGCCGTTGCAGGAGGCGGCGGTGAAGGAGCATGGCCTGTTCGGCGAGGGCAACCTGTTGTTCCAAGCGCCTACGAGTTCCGGCAAGACCTTCATCGGCGAGATGGCGGCGCTGCAAACGGCGCTGCGCCGGAAGAAGGTCGTGTACCTCGTGCCGCTGAAGGCGTTGGCGGGCGAAAAATACCGGCTGTTGCGGGAGAAGTACGCCCCCTATGGCGTGAAGGTCATCGTGTCGTCGCGCGATCACCGCGAATACGACGGCGCCTTCGAGGCGGGCGATTTCTCCATCGCCGTGGTGGTGTACGAAAAGCTGGCGCAATTGCTCGTGCGGCGTCCAGAACGGCTGCACGAAATCGAGCTGGTCATCGCCGATGAACTCGAAATCTTGTCGGATCCCGACCGGGGCGCGGCGGCGGAGTTGCTGCTGACGCGGGTGCTGGAGGCGGGCGCGCGGGTGATTGGCCTGTCGGCCGTGCTGGGCGGCGCGGATCGCCTCGCGGAATGGATGGACGCCCGGCTCGCGGCGCACGACCGCCGGCCCGTCGAGCTGCGCTACGGCGTGATCCACGAAGGCGTGTTCCGCTATCGCACGTACAACGCCCTGGGCGAGGCGGAGGAGCCCGCCGCGGACGCGCAGGCCGATTCCGTGTGGGAACTGGTGACGCAAAACCTCCTGGCCTTTGTGGAGCGGGGCGAATCCTGCCTCGTGTTCGTGAAGGCGCGGCGCGAATCGCGGCTGGGCGCGGAGCGGTTGGCCGAACGCCTGGACGAACCCGCCGCGGCCGAGGCCATCGAAGCGTTGCGCGGGCTCGAATCGACGCATTCGCGCGAATGCCTGTTGAACACGCTCAACAGCGGCGTGGCCTTTCACAACGCGGACTTGGCGCCGGAGGAACGTCACGTGGTCGAGGAAGCGTTCCGCCGGGGCGAGGTGAAGGCGCTGGTCTCCACGAGCACGCTGGCGCAGGGGCTCAATCTGCCCGCGCGCAACGTCTTTCTCTCGACGGACAAATGGCGCTACGACCGGCGCTTCGGCATGCCCTGGAAGACGCCCATCCTCCGCTCGGAATACGAGAACATGAGCGGACGGGCCGGGCGCTATGGCGCGGGTCACGACTTCGGCCGGGCCATCCTCATCGCGCCCACGGCGTTTGATTGCGAGGCGTTGTGGCGGCGGTACGTTGAGGGCGCGCGGGAACGCATCGAGCCGCGGCTGGCGCGCGAACCGCTGGGCGATCACGTGCTGCGGGCCATCGCGGCGCGCGCGTGCCAGACGGAGCCCGAACTGCAACGCTTCTTTCACCGCACGCTGACGGGCCGCTGGATTTGGCGGGAAACCCTGCCCCCCGCCGAGAGCGAGGCCCGCGTGCGCGACGCGTTGGAGCAGGCCATCGGCACGGGCATGGCCGCGCGCGGCGCCCACGATCGCTTGGAGGTCACGCCGGTGGGCCAGGCCGTGGCGGCCAAGGGCATCGCGATGGAGACGGCGGGCGAACTCCAGCATTGGCTGCGGGAAACCGGGGGCGGGCCGTGGCCGGACGTGGACCTGCTCCTCGCCGCCGCCCTCACCCCCTGCGGCCGCATGCTCCACGCCGCGTTGTCCGCCCAGGAATACGCGCACGCCGAGTACCTGGCGTGGCTCAAGCGCCTGACGGCGGACGAGCCCCTGGACGCGGACACGCCCCTGAACCGCCTGCGCCAACGCGTCACGCAGCCCTTCTTCGAGGAGGTGCGCGCGGTCAAGGTCGCCTTGCTGCTGCTCGAATGGATGGACCAGGCCTCGATGTACGCGCTGGAGGAACGGTTCGCCGTCTTCGGCGGGCAAGTGCTCGCGGCGGCCGATCAGCTGGGCTGGCTGTTGGACGCGGCGGCGGCGTTGGCGGAAGCCTCGGGCGCGGAGGAGGCCCTCGTGCGGCGTATCGCCACGCTGGCGGAACGGGTCCAGCATGGGCTGCGGGAGGAGGCGCTGCCCTTGGCCCGGCTCGGCCTGCCCGGCCTCACGCGCAACGTCATCGCGGCGCTGGCGGCGGACGGCTTGACGGCTCCCAAGGCCATCGCCCAATGTAACCAAGCCGCGCTCGCCGGCCATGCGCCCGCGGAAACCGCCCGGGAACTCCAGGCCTGGGCCCAGCAACAGCAGCCCGCGCCCGCCGAAGGGACAAGCCCAGCGCCCACGGAGCCCGTCCTCGTCGTGAGCGACGCGCGGCCCGGCGAGATCCGCCTCGACGGCGTGGTCATCCCCGTGCAAGAAAAGCAGTACCGCCTGATCCGCGCGCTGGCCGCTTGCCCCGGCGAATGTGTCCCGCACGAGACGCTGTACGAAGCCATCTGGGGCGAGACCATCGTGGAGCCCAACCAGCGCCATTTCCAGAAAGGCCAGCTCACCAAACGCATCGCCAAGGCCCGCCCGGAACGCAAGGACCTCATCCGCGCCATCCCCAAACGCGGCCTCCTGCTCGACCTGCCCCCCACGGACGTCCGCCTCGACGCTGCGCGCCGTGAGAAGAATTAGACAGGATGGACAAG
Source organism: Candidatus Hydrogenedentota bacterium (assembly GCA_046540175.1). GTDB lineage: Bacteria > Hydrogenedentota > Hydrogenedentia > Hydrogenedentales > SLHB01 > SKRY01. The sequence goes on along the minus strand of JBKHFO010000091.1, from coordinate 672 downwards.
ATGGACAAGATGCAGCAGGGAGGACGCCAAAACGACCCCGCCTTCCGGCGCATTCGCGTGTATTCGCGGTCATTCGCGATTGCTACGAGCCCCTTGCCAAAGGGAATCCCCCGTAACGCCGACATCTTGCCGGCTTTTTCAAGCAAAATTCTTCCGTAACGCCGGCATCTTGCCGGCCTTGTAAGCACAATTCCCCCGTAGCGCCGGCATCTTGCCGGCTTTCTAAGCACAATTCCCCCGTAACGCCGGCATCTTGCCGGCATTTCTAAGCAAAATTCCCCCCGTAACGCCGGCATCTTGCCGACTTTCTAAGCACAATTCTCCCGTAACGCCGGCATCTTGCCGGCCTTGTAAGCAGAATTCCCCCTTTGAAGGGGGACCAAGGGGGATGTCCTCCCTGCCGCGCGCCATGAGAAGAATTAGACAGGATGTACAAGATTGACAAGATGAAGCCGGGCGGTCACGGCGGCCCCTCCTTCCGGCGCATTCGCGTGTATTCGCGGTCATTCGCGGTTGCTACGAGCCCCTTGCCAAAAGCAATTCCCCGTAACGCCGGCATCTTGCCGGCTTTCTTAAGCACAATTCCCCCGTAGCGTCGGCATCTTGCCGGCATTCTTAAGCACAATTCCCCCTTTGAAGGGGGATCAAGGGGGATGTCCTCCCCTCTCGCGC
>JBKHFO010000090.1:0-12941 GCA_046540175.1 Candidatus Hydrogenedentota bacterium | reverse complement strand
TGTTCGAGCGCTAGCCGGCGCCGCCACAGTTCCGCGCTTCGTTCTGGGGCGGGGCCATGGATGCGAAGGCCGCTGATCGCCTCGGAGCTTGGGGGCAAGGTGGAATTCAAAGGCGACATTAATCGGTTACCTCTTTGATTGGGGTTCAAAACACCCTATAGTAGGACGAGGCTGCGCCAATATCAAGCAAGTAAGGGCCCGTTGTCTATCATCAGGTTACGCGATGGTGTAAAATTTAAGAAGACAGTTGCGCGGATATACTGAGGCAGGACCAACCCGGACCGAAGGAAGGACTATGACAACAGCGAACAAACCCGCTACGTTGATCTACGACGGAGAGTGCGGCCTGTGCCGGAAAGCCGCGAAGTGGGTCAATTTTCATGCGAAGCCTGGCCAGATTGAGACGTTGCCCTGCCAGTCCGAAGAGCGCAAGCGCCGTTTCCCTAACATGGATGAGGCGAGGTGCTTGGAAGCCATGCAACTGGTCTTGCCCAACGGCGAGGTGTATTCGGGGGAAGAGGCTTTTCCTCCGCTGCTTAGGCGGATGCGCGGATGGCGATGGATGGCTGGCGTGTTCAACTTGCCCCTGGTAAACCGCGTTTCGCCAAGACTCTATCACTTTGTCGCCACCCACCGGCACGATCTCACGGGGCTTTTCAGGCGGAAGAGCGCCGCGCAGGGGTGTGATACAGAAGACCAAGCATGCCGCCGCTAAGAGGGGCGGGGAGGAGATACCGCGATGAGAATGGGACGTTGCGTTGCAATCTGTATGGTTGGGATCCTAACAGCGTGGACAGGCGCCGCGTCCCTTGAACCCATTTCGTTGAGCGAGGACGGCTCCGAGTTAGTCGAAAAGGAATCGGGGGAGCGCTTCTTCGCCTGGGGGTTCAACTACGACCACGACCACGAAGGCCGGCTCATTGAAGACTACTGGCATGATGAATGGGACAAGGTCGCCGAGGATTTTGAGAGTATGAAGGAACTCGGGGCTAATCTGGTCCGCGTTCATCTGCAATTCGGGCAATTCATGCCGGAACCCGGCGAGTTGGATCAGGACAATCTGGACCAGCTCGCCCGCCTCGTGGCGCTTGCCGAGGACCTCGGGCTCTACCTCAACCTCACGGGGTTGGCGTGCTACCACAAAGAAGATGCGCCGGCGTGGTACGGCGCGTTGGATGAAGCCGAACGCTGGGAAACGCAGGCCGCCTGGTGGAAGGCTGTGGCGGAGGTTGCCGCCGGAAGTCCCGCTGTATTCTGCTACGACCTTATGAACGAACCCATCCTCACGGGCGGCGATGACCCCGACGCGTGGCTGCCCGGCGAGGGCCTCGACGGGAAACACTTTGTGCAGCGAATCACGCGGGACCTCGGCGAGCGCACCCGCCAGGAGGTGGCCCGCGCTTGGGTGGACGCGTTAACGGAGGCCATTAGGGAACGCGACGAGGAGACCTTGATCACGGTGGGCGTCATCCCGTGGGTGTTTACTTTCGGCGGCGGCTCACCGCTGTTCTATGCCGAGGAAGTCGGGGAGAATCTGGATTTCGCCAGCGTACATTTTTACCCGGAACGCGGCGAAGTGGATAAGGCTGTGTCCGCGCTGGAAGCGTACGACGTGGGGAAGCCGCTCGTGGTCGAAGAGACCTTCCCCTTGCGTTGTGACATAGACGAGCTGGCCGAGTTCATCGAGCGGTCCATGCCCATCCTTGACGGCGTCACCGGCTTCTTCTGGGGCAAAACCATTGAGGACCTCGAAGCGATGGACCGCGGAATCGGGGAGGAAATGACCCTGGGATGGCTCCGGTATTTTCGTGACGCAGCCCCGGCGGAATAAGGGGGCCCCATCCCCCGTAGAGATATGTTTACCGTTTCCCGCTTGTTGAGACGTGTGGGGCCGCGCAATGCTGTTTTGAGAACACCGCGGGCGACAGTGTTCTATTGAGGGAGCCGTTGACGCATTGCGCGGCCCCTGGACCGGGCAGGTCCATCATGCGAGGGAGGGAGGAGAGAGTAGACCACGCCGCGCTTGCATCCGGCCGCGCCGGGCAGTCCCGGCCGGATGTGGGAGCCATGAGCGCTTGGCGTGGTCTGGAGGCTCGTTTAACCGCATTATACAGGGGGAGAGGGCCGCGCAATGCATCAGGCCGAATGCGCCGGGCATACGATTCGGCTGAGGGAGCTGTTTGCGCATTGCGCGGCCCGCGGGTCATCGGAACAATTCCTCCTTTGGATAATGCGAATCTCTGAATCTCGTGTTACTGAATTCCAATGAGGGCGCTATGAGCGTTTGATCTTGTCCATTTCATCGGCTTGGGCGCACACGGCCTGAAATGCCTGTTTAATCAGCGGGTTACACTCGCTGGGCGGTGTAAGAGGCCGGTTTTCCAACTCTTCGGTCAGCCGGTTTCCCCCGCTGACGGAGCTGTACGGGGATTGTTGATACGTGGCGCTTAAGGTAGTCATGCTCATGCCGGGTACTCCCTTTCTGCTGGGCCGCTGCCTCTTGACTATTTCTTCCGCCATATTAGGTAGCAAGGGGTGTGCCAAGATTTGGCCCGGAACAGTTCGGAGGAGATAAAGCGTTGTCACGCCTATAGTTACGTTTTTTGGACGGCCTAGAGCCTGCGGTCGTCGAAGCGCAAAAGGGCTACATATTTGTAAGGGCGCCCGAAAAACGGCAACAATAATGTACGCGCCAAGGGGGAGAAGGGGGCCATGCAGCGCTGGCATCAACCGGTTTGCGGGGTCTCCACGGAGCGATCCGGCCGATCTTCGTAGGAAGAGGTTACGTATTCGTCGATGATGGCCTGAAACGCCTTGGCCAGCTCATCCGGGGAGCCGGTGAGCGTCTTGTACTTCTGGCCGTCAACGTACACGGGACATGAGGGGGCCTCGCCGGAGCCCGGAAGGCTGATGCCGATGTTGGCCGCCTTTGATTCGCCCGGACCGTTCACCACGCACCCCATGACGGCCAGCTTGAGATTCTCCACGCCCACATACTGCTTGCGCCATTCCGGCATACGTTGGCGGACGTAGGCCTCCACCTGTTCGGCCAATTCTTGAAACGTGGTGCTGGTGGTGCGGCCACAGCCGGGACAGGCGGTGATGCTGGGGGCGAACGCGCGTAGTCCAAGCGACTGAAGGATCTCGCAGGCCGCGTACACTTCCTGGCGCCGGTCCCCGCCGGGCTGCGGGGTGAGGGATACCCGAATGGTGTCGCCGATGCCTTCGCTGAGCACCACGCCCATGGCGGCGGATGACCACGCCACGCCTTTGACGCCCATTCCTGCCTCCGTGAGGCCCAAGTGAAGGGGATACCGGCTCTTGCGGGCCAATTCGCGGTACACCGCGATGAGATGGATCGGAACCGACGTCTTGCAGGAAAGGATGATCTGGTTCTCGCGAAGCCCGTTTTCCAGGGCGAGTTCAGCAGATTGCAGGGCGGAAATGACCATGCATTCGTTGATGATCTCTTCCGCCTCCTTGCCCAACCCCTCGCGGGTGTTCTCTTCCATCTTCGCCGTGACAAGGTCCTGATTCAACGAACCCCCGTTCACGCCAATGCGCACGGGCTTGCCGTTGTCCACGGCGATGCGGCATATCTCGGAGAACTGCGCGTCCCGCTTGGAGCCCCGCCCCACGTTGCCGGGGTTGATGCGGTACTTATCGAGCGCCGTGGCGCAATCGGGGTGCTGCCTAAGAAGCTTGTGCCCGTTGAAATGAAAATCGCCAATCACGGGAACGGCGCTCCCCGCGTCCCGAACGCGCTGCACAATTTCGGGCACGGCGGCGGCAGCCTCGGCCGTGTTCACCGTGATGCGCACCAGTTCCGAACCGGCTTCGGCCAGCTCCACGATTTGGCGGGCCGTTGGCTCTGGGGCGGCTGTATCCGTGTTGGTCATCGATTGCACCACGACGGGCGCGCCGCCGCCCACCTGGACGCCGCCCACATCGACGGCATGCGTGTCACACCGTTGCGCCAAGACCATGGTATGAAGTACCTCCGGATAACGTTCGCACGTGAGATGCTGGCGGGAAAAAGGGATACGCACTGTCAAACACGCCGGAATTGTACGGTATTTCCGGGGATGTACGCCAATTCGCTGTTCTCAGCCACTGCGCTGGCGCTTGCATTCCACGAGGGCCACGGCGGCGCTGGCGGAGGCGTTGAGCGACGGGAGGGGGCCGTCCAAGGGGATGCGGGCGGCATAATCGCACCGCTCCCGCGTAAGCCGGCGCATCCCGTCTCCTTCGCTGCCAATGACCAGGGCGATGCGGCCCGTGAGATCGGTCTCCCAAAGCAGGCGATCCCCGTCCTCATCCAATCCCGCGATCCAGAAGCCGGCCTCCTTTAGCAAAGCCAGCGCGCGGGCCAGATTCGTCGCCTGCACCAGGTCCACGTACTCCATTCCTCCCGCCGCGCTCTTCGTGGCGGCCGTGGACACCGGCGCGGCCCTGTCCTTGGCGAACACAACGCCGCACGCCCCACACGCGGCGGCGGACCGCACAATCGCGCCGAAATTGTGAGGATCCGTGACCCCGTCGAGCACCACGGCGATGGCGTCCCGGGAAAACGCCTGCGCTGTCCAGTCCTCGGCCCGGTGAACGGGAAGCGGTTCCGCGTCAAGCACCACGCCCTGATGGGGCAGCCCCTCCGCCAGACGGTCCAGCGTGTCCCTGTCGCAGGCCTCGGCGGGTATGCTGGCGGCCGCTTCGAGGATCGCCTCCAGTCCCTCGCCGGATTCGAGATAGTACAAGCAATGCGGCTTGCGTTTACCCGCCCGCAAGGCCTCCTGGACGGGAATGCGCCCGGTAACGGGAGAGCGTTTGTTCCGTTTTTCAGCCGGCTTGTTTCGGCGCTGTTTCGGCTGCCGTTTCATAGGAGGTTCTCTCGTATCTTCGCGTTTCTTTACGGGCCACTCTCTTCCGAAAGGGGGAACAATACCCTGGCGGCCGTTGAATGCCGGTAAGATGCCGGCGGTACGTGAATGCCGGCGAGACGCCGGTCGTAGGACGGGCCGCCCCCTCCCCCATCCCCCGGCCCGCCGACCGGCCCGGCGGCAGCCTCAACCACGGGCAGGCCGCCCAGATGACCGCTCCAGCAGAACACACTGACTCCCAGCAGCAGGATTACCGCGGGAGGGATGGAATTCATCCTCGGCCAAACGGCTTCTGCAAGCCGCTGCGTTTTCTTCCTCCCGTCCGCCAGAACGCGCCGGGCCTTGAGCGCCTCGATCGTTTTCCGAGCGTTCTTGCATCGGTCAGTCATTTCCGAACTCCTTTGTGCATCCACCACCATACTAAACCGGCGAAAGAAACCACGGGCCCAGCCAAGACCGCATAGAGGCGCGGCCATCCTTTTCCCGCTCCTTACTGGCATGGTCCGTCAACAACAAACCGCTATATCGAGTATTTCGAGCATTTAACAGCGATTCTGAGCAAGATTCACCCTCGACCTAGGGACTTCTGCAAATCGCTGAGAAGAGTGCATTAACAGGCCACCGGAGGACATCGCCGGGTCAATCGGCGAAGGCGCCAACCGCAAGCGCCCAATCGGAGTTGTGGGGAAGCGAGATGGTCTGATTCTCCGGCCGAAGGGGGCCGAGGTCAATCTCTTGATAGTCCCGCGTCGTATCGACCGCCACGGCCGGCTGAGGACCGTCCATGCCGGAAAGGTCCATCTCAATGGAGCCGGCCTGTTCGCGGTAGAACACCAGCTTATCCGCGCCGCTGCGAAGCACGCGCGTGTTATCGTCGCCGCTCAGGTGATTCGCGCGAACCATATCAGGCAGAAACCGGCCCTCCCAGAATGTCCGGTGTGTCCGAAGCTGCTCCGGATTAGGATACTCCGCTCCCTCGGCTCCGTCGGCGCTGGAGCCCTCGGGATAATATCCCCAAATCGAAGACGCCCCACCGGCCATCGCGAAGTTCCAGAAAGCCCGCCGTGTGTTGTCCATGGTCCAAACGCCGTCACGCATATACGCAAAACGCCGCTCATACTGGATGGGCTTGCCCTCGGCAATGTTGAACTGCTCGACCGTCTCCTCGTAAAAATCGCTGTCGATGCGATGATCCGTGGCCATGACATCCAGGCCGGGCGAAACGCTCCCTTGGTCGCGAGCCATGACCGGGTGATACCAACCCAGACGCTCCTTCAGATGCGCTGCCCACTGCTCCACCTCGCCGTTGTCCGTCCACTCAAAGAGATCAAATCCCAAAGAGAGCGTCCAGCCCGGCAGCGGGCCAAGACGCGCGGCGATGTAACGATTCAACCGCCTGTCCGAGTCGCTATTCAAGCCGTCGGGCGAATGCCAACCGCGCGCCTCGTCGCCCCACATGAACAGGTGAATGAACATGCCGCGGCTATGGGCCTCGATGATGGCCGCTTCGATGGCGCGGAGGTTTTCAATGTTGGGATTGTTAACGCCGCCACTCACGTCGTGCATGTCACGCTGCGGCAGTAGGTGCAGGCCTTGAGCGCCAAGCCGCCAAACCTCGTCAAGAACCGCCTCCCGCTTCTCAGCCGTGCCCACCGTGTCTTGCACCGGCGTCCACCCGTCGCGCTTGACGCCCTCCTCGCCGACCCACGTTGCGCGGTTGAGCTTCATGATGTTCGAGATAAGCCCCTCGACTTCCCCGCCGGAGAACTGACCCTTGTTGCCGGCCGTCCCTCCTTCGCCGGTCTGCCGCACGAACTTCTGGCCTTGGAGCCTTATGAAGCCTCGGGCGCCGGGATCGGGGTTCTCATCAACCTGGATGGATCCGTTCAGCCCATTGAGCGGGCCGTGGGCGCTTTCGGAGGTGAAGGCCCATTGACCCGTGCGCGTGCCAGTAAAGCGGAACTTCCACGTGTCGCCCCCGTCGTAGAACATCTGGGTCTTGCGCTGTTCACCGGAATCGGAGTGCGTGAACGTCACGTCTGCAACAACGTCAAACGGATTGCCGGACCAATCGCTGTACGACAAGCTCCATTCAAGCGCCGGTGAGAACAGGGCCGTCTCGTTCTCGCCGAACTCCGCCGGCTCAATACTGGCCTGCGCCTCACCGGTGGCTGCCGAGACCAGCAGGCCAAGGCCCAGTAATCCGAGCACACCGGCCACGGTCTTGCTTCGCGTCTCTCGCATCTGGATCATTGGTGTTTCTCCTCCCTCCCGCTTGATCATAAGGCGGGTTTCTGCTGCGCTCACAAATCCCAGCGGCCGGCGAGCTTGCGGGTGACCTTTGCTTTCGCCAACCCGGCGCGAACTTCCTGAAAAAACCCACTTCATCTCGAATCTTAAGCGCCTCCTCATGCGGAACAGCAACAGCAATACGCTTTGCCCGAGGGCAGACACGGAGGTCTGCCCCTACAGACGAGGCCTAATCGAAACTCATGGAACGCGGGATTCTTCAGCTCGATCACGCCCAGGGGCAGGCCGTTGACACAAACCACAAGGTCGGGCCGCCGGTTGTTCTCGATAAGGCTGGGTGATTCGGTCCACGTGATTGTCCCGGTCAAATTCCCATTTCATCGGAACGGCGGCCAACCCTGTTGTTTACCACCATCCACATATCGTTTGGTCGTCATGGTTTTGAAACGATGAACCACATCCGGATTATATTTCACACCCCCCGCCTCCTCAAGGAACTTCTCCGCATCCCGGACCCCGTGCAAACGCGATGCTGATTTGGGATACCAGTGGGCCATCAGGCTGAAAAACAAACAGGGGCCACGGGACCCTTGATCCCGTAACCCCTTGATATGCCTTGATTTAGATGGCGGGGACGACCGGACTCGAACCGGCGACCTCTGCCGTGACAGGGCAGCGTTCTAACCAAACTGAACTACGCCCCCGCTGCTATCTGCCGGGAATATACCACCTTGGTGCGCCCCAAGTCAACCCCCTTATCAACAGGGATTTTCAAGAAAGGATTTGGCTGGTTATTCGGCCCAGCTTTTTTGAGTGGACGCTGTTCCTTTGAAGCGGCGGATAACCCGTTTCCCCGTTTTCTGCCAGCCGTCTGGCAAAAATGTTAGAATATTATGCTGCGTCTCAGGGCCTTCAAGGGAGCGCCCGTTTGGCATGCCGCGCTATGAACGGTAAGATAAGGACGAGGCGCGCCGCGAGGTATGGGAGAGGGATGGCATGTTTTTGGGGTGTTTTGGCCATATTCAACGAGAAGCGTTCGCCATGCGGCCGGGAATTTTGTTGAGCCGCACACAGCTTCTTTCGTTTTGCCGCCGGGGGGTAATGCTGGCTGTGGCGCTGGCCGTTGGGACGGGCTGTCAAATGCATCCGGCGCCCGGTCCGGCGCGTCCCCCGGTGGACGAACGGCCTTCTCCTGGGGTAGAAGAAGCCCCTCCGGATGACAGGCCGGAGCGCCTTGCGGAAACCAGTGTCCGCATCCTGGTGGTGGAGGACGCGCCGCACGTGGCGATTCACTCCCGCCAGCCGATGACCTTGCGCCATTCCACGGGCGTCCGGCGGCTTCCGGCGGGCACGTGGACGTTTCGCGTGCTTGAGGCGGCGCCCCCCGCTCGCCGGCATCACGTTTTTGTCGAGCGGTTCGGCGCCCGGCATCGCGAAGATGCCTACGCGGAAGCCCGGGCATGGCGGGAACGCGGCTATCCGGCCGAGGTCTTCCCGTTGGGTAGCCATTACGAGACCGATAGCGGGGACTTGATTGACAATCGGCAGTTCTGGGTGGCCGTGGGCCGTTTCGGCTCCGCGGATGAGGCTTCCGCCCTCCAACGGCGGCTGGATCAAAAGGAAGACAAGTGGTCGTGGACGCGGGCGGAACACGCCGGCGGCGGGAAGCTTCAGGTTGAAGTCATTGGACCAGGCCAGGCGCACGCGGGCCGCTTCGAGGGCCCGATGGAGCTTCGCTCGGAGGTCCCCATGGAGTTCGCCCGGATGGAGGGAACGCTTATCGATCCGCGTTTTGAAACCGCCCGGTTCACCGGCGCGTTGGAGTTGGCCCCCAGTTCGCGCGGGACGTTGGCGGTGTTCGAGCAAGTGGGCTTGGAGGCCTATCTCGCCGGGGTCCTTCCCGCGGAGATGCCGCCGCGTTGGCCGGAAGAGGCGCTCAAGGCGCAAGCTGTAGCAGCGCGGACCGAGGCTCTGGTCAACCGGATTGATAAGCACTATTTCGAGGGCTACGATTTCTGCACCGCGGAGCATTGCCGGGTCTATGGCGCTCACGCCGCTTGGCATCCCCGGACCTTGGAGGCTTTGCAAGAAACGGCGGGCGAGGTGCTGACGTATGACGATACGCTTGTCCCCGCCGTCTATAGCGCGAATTGCGGAGGCTGGACGGAGGACAACGACGCCGTGTGGGACGCCGAGCCGCATCCGGCCTTGCGCGGCCGCCCAGACACGCCCACGGGCAGCCAGGACGCGGATTCGCCCGCGACAATGGGCGTGCGGGCCTGGCGGGAGCACGGTCCGGATACGTTTTGCAGCGCCGATGAAAACAACTACGGCTGGACCGAGCGTTTCACGCGCGATCAGCTGACCGAACGGGTGAACCAATCGCGCGACGTGGGAACCATTTGGGAACTCGAATTCGGCGAGCGCGGCGTGAGCGGCCGCCACACCGTAATGCGCGTGACGGGCAGCCGCGGCAGCGCCACCTTTGAGCGGGAGAGCGCCATACGCCTTGCGCTGGGCGGGCTGCCGAGCGCGTTGTTCGATTTCGAGACTGAACAGGATGGCGGCCAAACGGTCTTCACGTTTGTGGGGGCGGGCCGGGGCCACGGGGTGGGGCTGTGTCAGCACGGGGCCCGGGGCCGGGCGCAGGCGGGCGCCTCCTACGACGAAATCCTGGACCACTATTTCATGGACGCACGCTTGGAGAGGTTACGCTAGATGAGCACCGGCGCATTGCGCGGCAAGAAAGAACGTTACGTCATCGGTCTGAGTTCTGACGCGGCCTGTCAAGGCGTTGATGTAGCGTTGACGCGTATTAAGGGCAGCGGGGCCGATCTCCATCTCAAACTAATCGCCCACGACTTCCTCCCTTATGAGCCGGGCATCCGCACGCGGCTCACGGGCGTTCGCGCGGACGCGCGCGACCTCGCCATTCTCCATTTCGACTTGGCCGAGGTGTTCGCCACGGCGGCCCGGCGCATGATGCGGCAAGCCGAGGAGGAGAAGGTGGAGCCTGATTTCATCGGTTCCATGGGGCATACGGCGGCCCACGCCCCTATACGGGGCGACAGCCATCCGGGAGAACTCACCCTGGGCGAAGCCGCCGTCCTCGCGCGGAGGACCGGCTTGCCCGTGGTGTCGGACTTTCCGCCGCGCGACATGGCCGTGGGGGGACAAGGCGCCCCATTGGAGGGTTACGCGGACTGGGTCCTCTTTCGCCGGATCGACCGGAGCGTCTTGAGTCTGCATATCGGCGGGCTGAGCCGGATGACCGTCGTGACGCCATCCATGGACAATGTGATGGCGTTTCACGTGGGACCCGGCCTGGCCGCCATGGATGGGGCCGTCGAACTTCTCACCGGCGGAGGCCATCACGCCGATCCCGAAGGCGCGATGGCGGCTCGCGGCGTGGTCATCGACGAATTCCTTGACTTGCTTTTGGAACACCCGTTTCTGAATCGCGTGCCCCCCAAGAGCGCCAGCCGGCACGAGTTTGGCCCCGAGAACTACCTGCGCGAAGCCATCTCCACGCGGAAAGGCTTGAACCATCACATGGACGATTTCAGCGCCACCGTGACCACCGCCGCGGCGTTCAGCATCATTCGCGCGTATACCCGCTTCGTTAAGCCTCATCACACGATCGCGCGGATCATCCTCAGCGGGCCAGGGGCCGCCAACGAACCGCTCATGGCGCACCTTCGCACAGGGTTGCACGAACTCGTCTTCCGAAAGAGCGGCGACTACGGCCTGCCGGGCAAATCTCTCGCCCCCGTCGCCGCGGCGATCCTGGCCAACGAGTACATCTGCGGCGCGCCCGCCAACCTCCCCCACGCCACCGGCGCCCGCCACGCCGTGCGGTTGGGAATGCTCACGCGGCCGTGAATTAGTATGAACTTCGGGTTTGTCATGGACATATTGGACGTTGTTGCATGCCGTAATGCGACACGCCGCCGCCCCAGTATCAATTTCCTTTTTCTGCGGGTGTGTGTTTACCGACCTGCTTCGACAGCGCGGCTGGGGGGCAACCGAAATTAGGTGGTTGACTAGCTCTAGCCCGTAATGTAAAATATGAACGTTGTGGTTATGCGTGCAAGCGACGAAGGGCCTGCGCGGGAATAGTCCCGATCAGCAGGGTGTTACAAGCCTTAGTACTCTCGCCACGCGGGTGGTAGGCTTGAAACCCTGCCTGGAAATAGGTCGATATTCTTCGCACACGGAACTTGATGTTTATAGTGAGAGCATTTTCGCGCCCACAGTTAAGCCAAATATAGCAAACAAAGGAACTGGATGCTTTGGCGAAGCGTGCTAATTGCTTACTATTTTACTAATTCATATTGACCTAATTTCTAAGTAAGTAATTGTTTGCTTATATGAGTACACATACACGGTGTGGTGGTGACCTGCTCTTACGTATCTCTCGCGGACGGACGAAGATAAATGATGATGTGTTGTTAACTGTACAGATAGAAGGAGTTAGACAATGAAGATAGGGTTTTATGTCCAAGCACATGAGCATATTGGGGTCGAGATACTCACGGCTGTTCTCAAGCAGGCAGGGCACAGCGTTGAAGTGTTTTTTGACCCTAAGCTTTGTCGCGACGGGACCTTGTTTATTGACCCCTTAGCATCCCTTCTAAATGTTGAAGACATGGTTATCGAAGATGTCCTCGAGGCAGACCTGGACATGCTGTGCTTCTCTGTCGTGACAGACAATTACGCGAGTTCTTTGCGTGTTGCTAGAAAGATCAAGGAACACTCGAATATTCCCACCGTTTTCGGTGGAGTCCATTGCTCGTCGGTGCCTGAACGCGTAGTAAACCGGCCAGAAGTCGACTACCTTGTTGTTGGAGAAGGTGAGTATCCGCTGACGGAATTGGCCGAAGCGCTTGCAAATGGCCAAACGCGCCCCAATATTATGAATGTGTGGTATCAGGATGCGTATGGGCAAACTGTTTCGCATCCGACTCGGCCTACAATACCGGATCTGGACGTTTTGCCGTTCCTGGATAGGGATCCGTTCCTCGAAAAAGTGCCTGCGTTTCACCGGACACGCTACTCGACCGCAGCCTCCAGAGGATGTGTTTATGCGTGCACATTCTGCAATAATTCCATGTATAAAACCATGTATAACAAGGCTAAGAAAGGGCGATGGAAACGCCGCCGCTCGGTAGATAACTTTATGGAGGAGTTGCGTTTGGCCCATGCCAAATACAACTTTGCACATGCGTTCTTTCAGGATGAGATCTTCATAGATGACAGAGAATGGCTGGAAGAGTTTTGCGATAAATACGCCCGGGACATTGGGAAGCCATTCTGGTGCTATGGATATGCGAAGTTCATTGACAAAGGCGTCGTTGAAATGCTGGAACACGCCAATTGCAAGATAATAAACATTGGTATTCAAACCGTGCGGGAATCGACGAAAAAAAAGTATCTTAAGCGTGGAGAGCGATATGATAAAATCGTTGATTCGATTGAATTATTTAAGCATTCCAATATCCGCTTAACCACGGGAAATATTTTGGAATGTCCAGGCCAAACTATCGACGAAGCGATTGAACTTGCAGAATTCTACAACGACAACCGAGTCGATTTACCAATCGTTGGATTTCTAAGGTATTACCCGCGCACAGAAATTGTTGATATTGCGAAACAAGAGGGTATCCTGGAGGATGCCGACATTGAGGACATTGAGGAGGCTAGAGACGAGAGGCCTATACTGGTTTCCGATAACAAGAACGGACCACTGTACCGAAAAGCGAGTAACTTGATACTGTTAACCATTGTCTTGCCCAAATCGATGGTGAGGTGGCT
>JBKHFO010000089.1:0-12997 GCA_046540175.1 Candidatus Hydrogenedentota bacterium | reverse complement strand
CAGGGTTTCTTAGCGTATATTGGCGTTCATTCGCGGTTGCCTTCTCCAGCCGGCGCACGCACAAGCGAATGAACACAGCGGATGTCCCATCTCGCTTACGGCAAGGTCCAGGGTTCGCGGTACTCGTAATGGAGCAGGTCGTTGGCTGCGTCGTTGTCCACGAACCGTTCCGCTTCCGCGTCCCATTCCAGCCGGGCCTTCGTTTCAAGCGCGATGTTGCCCAACCGGGCGAAGAGGTCTGACTTGCGCCCCGTCTCGGCGTCGCAGTTGGGCGTTTCCCGGCTCTTGACGCAGTCCAGGAAATTGCGCATGTGATCCAGCGTTACATCGTCTTGGTCCGACTCCCGTTCCACGGGATCCATCCGGGGTTCGCTGCGCTGAAACTGACCGCCGCGCTCGGGGACGACCTCGAAACGCCGCCAATCCGAATACACGACGCCTTGCGTGCCGCGCAGTTCGATATCGCCGAAGGGGAACATCGAGTGGCCGCTGGCTTCGTAATGGCCGAAGACGACAAGGCCGCCGTTCTCGAATTCGTACGTCACCTCCAGGGTGTCCGGGATGGTGCGATCGTCGTCAATGGCGTATTTCCCGCCGTGCGCGGAGATGTAGCGCGGCGCTTCCTCGTCAAGCATCCAGCGGATAAGGTCGAAGTAGTGCACGCCCCAGTTCGCCAACTGGGAGGAGTAGTCCGACCACCACCGGAAATTGTAGGGGGTGATGTTGTCTTGATACGGACGGTGCGCACGGGGTCCCAGCCACATGTCCCAGTCCAAGTGGTCCGGCGGATCGGTTTCTTCGGACCGGCCGATGCCGTCGGGGTACATGTTGCTGATGCGATAGGCCCGCGCCACGGTGACCTTCCCAATGTTGCCCTCTTGAACGTAGTCGTGGAGGTCGTGATAAATGCCGGCTGAACGCCGTTGCAATCCGATTTGCACCACTTGGTTCGACTGGTTGACCGCCTCGACTATCTTCTGGCCCTCGAGGACGGTCATGGTAAGGGGTTTTTCCAGATAGACATCCAGCCCAGCCTCGACCGAGTGAATTGCCTGCAAGGCGTGCCAGTGGTCGGGCGTGGCGATGATCACGCCGTCCAAGTCCGCATTGTCGAGCATGTCGCGATAATCTTGATATTCAGGCACACCCTCCGGCAACTCCGGCCGCCGGGCCTCCATTTGCGAGGTGTCCACGTCGCACAACGCGCCGATCTCGACATCATCGAATTCCAGCGCGGCCCGCATGAGCTGACCACCCCGGTTCGCCGTGCCCACCAGCCCCAGCCGGATGCGGTCGTTGGCGCCGTGGACCTTGGACGCGCTGAGGGCCGTGGATACGCCAGCGCCCACGACAGCGCTTGTCTTGATAAAATCCCGCCGCGACAATTCGTTCGCCATGGTATTCAACCTCCGTTGGGGACGCGTCCCTGACTCCAGGGACTATCCGCCGTGCTGCTTCTTATGGTTTCAGCCACGCATCCAGGTGTTCCGCCACGAAGGCGTCATCGTGCAGATGGGGATAGGCGCGGTATACCCGATCGATCTCCTCCGCCTGTCCCGGCCCCAAGTCTTCATTGGGGTCCAGACACCATATGCCCTCAAGGAGCCCCTGTCTGCGCAGCACCTCATGAATCCCCGCAATGCACCCGCCAAATCCGTTGGCGGCATCAAAAAACGCCGCATTCGCGTCCGTTACTTCCACGCCCCGGCCCAGCAGTTCAGACGGAACCGCCTCGCCAGGCTCTCGCGCCGCCTTGCACGCCTCGAACAGTTCGACCGCGCCGCGTGTCCAGACGGCCCAGTGACCCAGCAAACCGCCCGCCATGCGGCGCGTGACCGTCTGGCCATTAATGCGTATGGGCCAAGGTGTAAGCAAGTCTGTGATTATACTATCGTCATTTCCCGTGTACAACGCGATATCGTCTCGTTGCGCCTCGGCGATGGCCCGTATTACGTCAAGGGTGTAGTATCGGTTGAACGGCGCGATCTTAATCGCCACGACGCCGGGCAGTTCCGCCAGCCGCCGCCAGAACCGGTAGGGCAAGTACCGGCCGCCAACGGCGGGTTGCAAGTAGAACCCCATGATAGGCAGAATCTCGCTCACTTCTCGGCAATGGGTCAGCAACACATCCTCGCTGGCTTCCTTGAACGCCGCCAGAGAGACCAAGCCCGCATGGTAACCCAAGTCCCGCAACAGCGCCGCTTCCTGAACGGCCTGCGCCGTCTCCCCGCACACCCCGCCGACGCGGATGAGAGGCGCCCCGCCCGACGCCTTCGCCCGTTCGTCGGCCCGATTCATTTCTTCCGCCGCCAGGGAGAGCACGGGCTCGAACAGGCCTACTTGCGGATCGCGGATGGCGAATTGCGTGGTGTGCACGCCTATCGCGATACCGCCCGCGCCCGCCGACGCGTAGTAACGCGTCAAGGCCCGTTGCCGCCGTTCGTCCAGGCGCCGGTCCGCCGTCAACGCCAAGGGATGGGCGGGTATGACGCAACCCTCGGCCAAGGATTTGGCCACGGCTGACGGTAATGCTGAATGGATAGCCGGGACGCTTTGGTCAGAATTTGCCATCACGCACCTCGAAATGGGTCGGTTTGTCCAAGGTTTCCCCGCCCCGCAAGAGCCAATCCGCGGCCCAGTCCATGAGACGCGTGACGTCCACCGTGGGATACCCGAACCGGTTAAAGGCCTTGCCGGCGTTGTTGAGCAAGGCGTCCGGCCCCTCGGCCCCTTCAAAACGCGGCGCCTTGTTGAAGCGTTCGCCAAACGCCTCGCAGACCTGGCGCACGCTGAGCATCTCGGGACCCGTCACGTTGATGACTTCTCCGGGGACGGCGGCGAATTCCAGGGCTTGCAAGCTCATCGCGTTGGCGTCGCCTTGCCAGATGATGTTGAAGCACCCCGTCGCTAGCGGGATAGGCGCCTCATGAAGCACCTTCTGGGCCAGATCGACCAGAATGCCGTACCGGAGTTCGCAGGCGTAGTTCAAGCGGACCAGGGCCAACGGCGCGTTGTGCTGCCGGCTGAAGTATTCAAAGAGCCGTTCCCGTCCCACGCAACTCGCCGCATATTCCCCATCGGGCTGGGGGGGATCCGTCTCCAGCGAGCCGCCGCCCGTCACCGGAACGAGGCCGTAGACATTGCCCGTCGAAAAGGCCATGACGCGGCTGTGGGGATAGCGCCGCCGGACCAGGCCGGGGAGATGCGCGTTCATGGCCCACGTCAAGGGGGGATCCTCCGTGGCGCCGAATTTCATGCCCGTCATGAACACCACGTGAGGCGCGTCCGGCAATTGGTCCCACGCGTCCTCATCCAGCAGA
Organism: Candidatus Hydrogenedentota bacterium; assembly: GCA_046540175.1. Lineage (GTDB taxonomy): Bacteria > Hydrogenedentota > Hydrogenedentia > Hydrogenedentales > SLHB01 > SKRY01. The sequence goes on along the minus strand of JBKHFO010000089.1, from coordinate 9,677 downwards.
TCGCACGCCACCGTGTTCACGCCCGCTTGCTCGAGGGCCTTGGCCGCGCCGGGTTGCGAGAACCGGCTTACCGCCGTCACCCCTCCACGAACGCCAGCGGCCTCTTGCGCCCGCCGCATCATACGCGCCAGCGTCGGCCCCATCTTGCCGCCGGCCCCGAGGATGACCACCTCCCCCTCGAGGCGCCGGACCGCGTCCACCAGGCCGGGCGTGGGGGCGCTGAGCAGGTCCTCAAGTTGAGCAATGTCTTCAATGCGGCTGGGTAAAGTCATCGGCGATACTCCCATTGCCCGCTAGCGTCGCGGGCCGTTGCCTCAATCCAACACAAACCCTAGAGAAACCATAAGAGACTGTCAAGTCACGGTCACGAATCGCGACGGGCGAAACGCGGTAGTGAGAGGCGAACGATCTGTCTACTGAGGATAGAGATAGACGATATGGGTCGTTTATATCTTTAATATGCAAACGAATAACTTTATGCTTTTATGGAAGGACTTTTAGTGTTATTTTTGTATAGCATTGTAGCTAAAGATTGTATGCTTGACACTGGAGTGAGAGCTGGTTTATAGTGGGCACGTATAGGCGTCATTGTAATGGGTTAGATTGCTCAGGCTTTTGCGGCCGCATTGTGCGGCTGCCCACGAAAGAAAGGACTCGATTCTATGGTTAAGACGTGGAGTAAACGGCGTGGATTCACGCTCATTGAGCTGCTGGTGGTGATCGCCATCATCGGCATCTTGGCGGCGATCTTGCTGCCAGCCTTGGCCCGTGCGCGCGAGGCGGCGCGGCGGGCGAGCTGCGCCAACAACCTGCGCCAGTTCGGCCAGATTTTCGCCATGTATTCCAACGAAGCGCGGGGCGAGTACTACCCGCCGGGACAAAATACGTACGTGAACCGGCACTCAAGTCCGAAGGGATTCCATGGCAATTCCATGTACCCTGACTACTGGACTGACATCAATCTGAAAATCTGCCCCTCGGACGCGCGGCCTGGCATGAGCGATATCGGATTCGATAGCGATCTGCAGGAGACTTGGGAGGACATGCAAGCGCGCGATCAGCACGGCGATTGGATATCCCAAGCAGTCCAGAATGCGTTTCTCTCTCATCCAATTTCCTACATCTACCTTGCGCATGCTACGCGGACCGTCTCGCAGATCTGCGATTATGTCAACGTCGAGCATTACCTGTACGGTTATGAGTATATGAGCGAGTACGGTGACCTTCATGAACGCGGCGCGCCGGAGGAATGGTGGGAAGTGGAGCGCAAACTCGAAAAGGGATTCAGCGACGTTCCCGCCGCCGAAAATCGCGGAACGGGGTCTCACTTCGACGGGTCCACGTACAACGTGGATGATGACGGGTCGGCGCTGCCCGATACGTATCCGCGGTTGCGGGACGGCATCGAGCGCTTCTTCATCACCGATATCAACAACCCGGCGGCCGGCGCCGAAGCGCAGAGCAGCATCGCGGTCATGTTCGACTTCTGGTCGACAGGTGAGGAGGGTGAACACGTGTCTGGAGAAATCGCCGAAAACGGCGGCTACAGCGCTGGCGGCGGCTCGGCGCAGCAGTTCAATCACTCGCCGGGCGGCAGTAACGTGCTCTTCATGGACGGACACGTCGAGTTTATCCGGTATCAAGAAGACTACCCCATCGAGTGGCTGGATCCCGATACCCATGAATATCCCAACGCCGCGGGCACGCGCGCGCACAACGTGATGCCCTTCGCCGGCGGATGGGGCTAATGTGATAGTGTAACTCTGTCACGGCTTTTGAGCTGTGACGCGCCTCAATGACGCCTGACGTGGCCGGTTCGTTGCCTTTTGACAAGGACAGCGGACCGGTCGCTTTCTTTTTGAGAATTCCCCCGCGCGAACCCCTGTAGGGGAGGTTCCCGGCCGCCCTAAACACTCCAACGGTATGAATCCATTCACCGGAAAACAAGGGGGGTGGACAGCGTTTCGGCCAGGGCAATCGCATCTAATCTTGTCTGCCCGGCAGGGTGAGTAGGTATTCGAGGTAATCAGTGTCCCAGGCGGCCCGGTGGCGTTTGAGGCGTATAGAGTCCGTGTGTTTTGTATCGCGTTTGAGGGTGTTTAGCGCCATGTGGCGCAGGGTGACGAAGTTCTGGGCGGCGTTTTGGGTTCGTACCCGGCACTGGTCTTCGTCAAAGGTAGCATCGAGCACCCAGTGCAAACTGTTTTCGATGCCCCAGTGGGCGCGGACATAGGCGAGCATCTGCTCGGCGTTCGGATTATGCACGCTGGTGATGTAGTACCGGAAGTGCGCTTCAAGTGGGTGGATTTTGGTGCGATTCCCCTGTGGGTTGTATGCTTGACACCAGCGTAAGGGCTGGTTTATAGTATGCTACGTATAGGCGTCATTGTAATGGGTTAGATTGCTCAGGCTTTTGCGGCCGCATTGTGCGGCTGCCCACGAAAGAAAGGACTCGATTCTATGGTTAAGACGTGGAGTAAACGGCGTGGATTCACGCTCATTGAGCTGCTGGTGGTGATCGCCATCATCGGCATCTTGGCGGCGATCTTGCTGCCAGCCTTGGCCCGTGCGCGCGAGGCGGCGCGGCGGGCGAGCTGCGCCAACAACCTGCGCCAGTTCGGCCAGATTTTCGCCATGTATTCCAACGAAGCGCGGGGCGAGTACTACCCGCCGGGACAAAATACGTACGTGAACCGGCACTCAAGTCCGAAGGGATTCCATGGCAATTCCATGTACCCTGACTACTGGACTGACATCAATCTGAAAATCTGCCCCTCGGACGCGCGGCCTGGCATGAGCGATATCGGATTCGATAGCGATCTGCAGGAGACTTGGGAGGACATGCAAGCGCGCGATCAGCACGGCGATTGGATATCCCAAGCAGTCCAGAATGCGTTTCTCTCTCATCCAATTTCCTACATCTACCTTGCGCATGCTACGCGGACCGTCTCGCAGATCTGCGATTATGTCAACGTCGAGCATTACCTGTACGGTTATGAGTATATGAGCGAGTACGGTGACCTTCATGAACGCGGCGCGCCGGAGGAATGGTGGGAAGTGGAGCGCAAACTCGAAAAGGGATTCAGCGACGTTCCCGCCGCCGAAAATCGCGGAACGGGGTCTCACTTCGACGGGTCCACGTACAACGTGGATGATGACGGGTCGGCGCTGCCCGATACGTATCCGCGGTTGCGGGACGGCATCGAGCGCTTCTTCATCACCGATATCAACAACCCGGCGGCCGGCGCCGAAGCGCAGAGCAGCATCGCGGTCATGTTCGACTTCTGGTCGACAGGTGAGGAGGGTGAACACGTGTCTGGAGAAATCGCCGAAAACGGCGGCTACAGCGCTGGCGGCGGCTCGGCGCAGCAGTTCAATCACTCGCCGGGCGGCAGTAACGTGCTCTTCATGGACGGACACGTCGAGTTTATCCGGTATCAAGAAGACTACCCCATCGAGTGGCTGGATCCCGATACCCATGAATATCCCAACGCCGCGGGCACGCGCGCGCACAACGTGATGCCCTTCGCCGGCGGATGGGGCTAATGTGACACGCTAACCCTGTCACGGTTTTTGAGCTGTGACAAGCCTTAGTGACGCCTGACGTGGCCGGTTCGTTGCCTTTTGAAAGGACAGCGGACCGGCCGCTTTTTGTGTAACAGCGCGTCAACACTGCGATTTGCTACTCGCGTGTTGGGCTATCACAAACAGCGGCGCCCCGGTTCGTGATAGACTGTGGGCGTTTGTCAATTGTTTTGCCGATTTAACCGCGCCGGCCCTGGCGCAAGGAGAACGATAACCGTATGCGTTTGGTGCGTGTTGGAGTAGCCGCCACCTCGATGACGGTGGGGGATTTCGAGGGGAACAGCCGTATACTTGGCGAGGTCATCGCCACCGCGCGGGATCAAGGCGTCCACTTGCTGGTGACGCCGGAGTTGTCCTTGCCGGGCTACAGCCTGGAGGACAAGGTCTTCTGGCCCGACCTTAGCCGCAAAAGTTGGGAGGTCCTCAACGAACTCGCTCCCGAATGTCAGGGCATCGACGTCTTCATCGGCCTGCCCATCCGGCTGCGGTCGATGATGCACAACGCCATGGCCTTCGTCCACGACGGACGGGTCGCGGGCTTGCTGTTGAAACGATATCTGCCCACCTACAGCATCTTCTACGAAGGGCGCAATTGGGCGCCTTGGAATGGGGGCGTCACGGAATACGAAGGGGTACCCGCGGGCGACCTCGTCTTCGCGTTGCCCTACGGCGTGGTGAGCGGGGAGATCTGCGAGGATATGTGGTCGCGGCGTCCCCCCGCCCAGAGCCGGGTGCAGGCCGGGGCCGAGATCATCTGCAACGCGAGCGCGTCTCCCTTTGTGCCCCTCAAGAACACCGCCCGCCGGCGCATGATCCATAACGCAGCGGCCAACCTGGTCTGCGTGTACGCCTACGCCAACATGCTGGGATGTGACAACAGCCGGGTGATCTTCGACGGCGGCGGATTCATCAGCACGCCGGAAGGCGTCGCCGCCGAGGGACGCGCCCTGGCCAAGGAGCCGTGGACCCTTGCCTCCGCCGTGGTGGACCTCGACGACGTGGCGCGCATCCGGTCGGAGAACTCGACGTGGCGTCAAGACGCCGTGGAGGGCGAGCCAGCGGATTGCGCGCACCGCATTGATCTGAGGGATGGCCCCCTCTGCCCCGCGCCGGTGGAGGACTTCGCCGGCCAAATGCCGGAAAGCTTCTTCATGGGAACTTCAGCCGCCCCGCCGGAGCGTGCGAGCGCCTATCTCGACGAACTGTTCGACGCCCTCGTCCTTGGTTTGCGCGATTACTACGAGAAGGTGGGGGTGTTCAAATACTTTCTGCTCGCGCTGAGCGGCGGACGGGACAGCGCCTTGTGCTTGCTCATCGCCGTGCATGCGGCCAAGGCGCTCAACGCGGGCAAGGAGGCGGACCGCCACGCGGAGCGGATTCGCGCCGTGTACCTGGCCCACGATATTCACAGTTCGAGCGAGACATCCGAAGCGGCCCGCCGTTTGGCCGAGGCCTTGGGGGTCCCCTTCCGCACGGTGTCCATCAGCGAAGAGGCCGAGGTGGCGGAGGCGAAGGCCGCCGAGATGCTGGGCGGCGAGGCGGAGGTTTCCCCTATCGCGCGCCAAAACCTGCAAGCGCGCATCCGGGGGAACATGGTGCTGAACTGGGCCAACAGCATGGAGGGCCTTGTGCTGGTGACCTCGAATCTGAGCGAGGCGGCCGTCGGCTACACAACCACCGGCGGCGACAATCAGGGCGGCTACTGTCCCATCGCCAACGTGCCCAAAACCGTGGTTACCCGGCTCCTTGAACATTTGGCCGAACGCGAAGGGCTCGACATCGTGAAAGAAATCCTCGCCATTCCGCCCAGCGCCGAACTCGCCAGCGATCAACGCGACGAAGAGGACCTCATGCCCTACGAGGTGCTGGATGATCTGCTCCACCTCTACGGCCGGCGGCGCATGGCCCTCGCGGACTGCTGGCGCGTGCTCTGTCACCGGCGGCCCAGCCACGACCCCGAACTGTTGCGCGCCTGGACCGCTGCGTTCGCGCGCCTGTTCGCGCAGAACCAATGGAAACGCGAACAGTTGCCCGTGGCGATGAAGGTGATGGAACTCGACCTCGACCCGAAGACCGGCTTCCGCTTTCCCGTCACGCAACGCATCGATCATGAACTCGAAGCGCTGAATAAGGCGGCGCTATAGGATGGTTGCGGGTTTGGTCTAGAAATAGCCGTTGATGTTGGGTTTGTTACTACAACTGAAAAGCGTCAGCTTTTGCGGACGATAAAAACGTGAGAGGGGATTCACGGCGTTTTTGGGGCGTCATCCCGCGGCGCCCGCCGCAGGGCCGCCGCAAACAACCGCCGGTAGACGCGTATGGAATCGCCGACGCGGCGGAAATGCGAGGAAGGGTTCCCTGTTTCGTAGATGGTTTGGATGGGCGCGGGAACCACTGTATACCCCTCGCGGATGGCCTTCACGAGGATCTCCATCTCCGTCTCGTAGCGGCCGCCTTGCACGCCGCGGAGCACAGCTTCAACGAGCCGCCTGGAATGAAGCCGGTACCCGCATTGCGTGTCCGGCAGTTGGACGCCAAGCAGCCAGCCGGACAGGCGCGCCGTGAGGGCGTTGCCCAGCCGGCTGTTCCAGGGCACGCCGGGCGCGTCAAAACGGCGGCTTCCGATGACCAGGTCCGCGGTCTTCTCCATGAACACGCGGTGCAAGGCCGGGAGTTCGCGCGGATCGTGTTGGCCGTCGGCATCAAGAACCGCGATGCAATCTACCGCGGGGCGCTGGAGGGCGGCCTCAAACCCCTCCAAAAGCGCATGGCCTTTTCCGCGATTTGTCGGGAACCGGCGGAGTTCCACATCACACTTCGCGGTTTCTTCTGGAATAGGGATGGCGCTCCCGTCGTCAATAACTATAGCGGGCGCCGATAATTCGCGCAAGGCTTCCAGGACAGGCGCGAGACGCGGGCCGGCATTGTAGCAGGGGATTACGGCGCATAGACCATCTGGAAAAGCGGCCTGGGCCGTTGGGGTGGGTGGGGCGTGTTTGGTTGTCGTCATGGCGAATATCATTATGCCCGAAAGAGCCGATGTGGGTGAAGGGCGGAAGGCGGGCTCTGTGTGCGCCCAGGGCCGACAGGCAGGGATGCTGGCGTGGTATAATAGTTTTTGCACGCGCTTAGCCGAAGCAGTTGCGCTTATATAAGGACGCTGGACAGCCATGAAAGTTGAAATGCATAGCCATACGGATCTGTATTCGCCGTGTTCAAGGATTCCGCCAAAAGAACTTGTGCTCATGGCGGAAACCAGCGGGTACGATGCGCTTTTTATTACGGATCACAATAAAGTGTGGCCTCGGCGGGAATTGGCGGCGCTTCAAGAATTGTGTGAACGCACCCGGATTCTGCCGGGCATCGAAATCTCGCTGCCGGATAGCCGGGACATGCTCGTCCTCGGAGCCGAGGACCCCGAATACGAAAATCTCCGCACGGCGGATGAAGTGCTCGCAAAGGCGTGCGCCGAAGGCCTACTGACCGTGATCGCTCACCCGTTCCGTTATCATACGCACCTCCCGGACTACAGCGCGCTCGCCGACGCGCTGGAGATTAAAACGTGTAACCATTCCCGGCCGGAGGCCGTGACATTGGCGGAGTCGTTTGCGGCTGCGCATAAGGTGGCGCCGGTATACGCCTCGGATGCGCACGGACTGAATTTCCTGAACAAATTCTGGATTGAGACGCAGGAGGAATTCTCCACCGCCCAGGAATTCCGCCGTTTGGTGGTCGCGGGCCGGTACGCCAACCGCACGCGGCCCTTCGACATGGCTCTGCCGCCAGCTTATAAGGTGGCTTCCATGGAAGAGTTGAGCGAGGCTGACCTCGTGACCTTATCGGTGGAGTCCGAATCGCTGCAGTGAGCTGTTTTCCGGGGGAGCGTGTTTTGGCCTCCCCCCAGTTCCCTGTGTGACAACACCCTACGCCCCATCTTTTCGCCGAGACCACGGATTAGGACTAACAACTAGCCTTTATTCAGTGGCGGCCGCCGCGCTCCAGTCCTCCCGGCGGCGAGACAGGCGCTTTATCGCCCGGCGCATGTCGCGGTATCGCCTGGCATCCAGCGCGCGGTTGCCGAAGCGGACGGTATCGTATACATGCACTACTTCTTCAAGGACATCGGGGTCAACAGCGGGATGGGAGCGGGCCTCCTCCAAAACCTCTTGGGCGGTCTTACCCTCGCACGGGATCCCGATACGGCGCAAACGCCTCCGTAAGTAAAGATAAAGGCGAATGGCGCGGATTTGGTCACGAGACAAGAGCGTCCGGGGCCGCGAACCGAGAAACTGGAGTTCTTTCCATTGCACGGCAAACCAGACGGCAGCGCCTCCCAACCCCAAGAGCCCCAAACCAACCGTGACCAGAGGAATCCCCTTGCTCAAACGCATCCCCCCCCAGTTTTGGCCGTCTTCGCCCCAAAACGGCACAAACCCTGAAAGGCGGCGGCGGTTGAACAAATCCTCAAGCCGAACGGCGGGCTCATATCCCACGATATCGCGATACCACATCATACGCGAGCGTATGTGTAACGTGTTGGTCCAGTGGCCCAGGGTGGCCCACATCCCACCTTCGTCTTCGTCATCTTCACGGGGGGAGGGGTCAAAATTCACCCAACCCCAATCGGGAAAATACGCTTCCACCCAGACATGAGCCATGTTCGACTGCACGAGATACGCCTCTTCTTCTTCATCCCAGTTCCCGCCGCGGTACCCCGTAACCAAACGGGCGGGAACTCCTAATCGGCGCACCATCAACGCCATGGCGCTCGCGAAATACTCACAATGGCCGGCGCGATAATCGTGGATGAAGGCGTCCACGGGATTATCGGACGGAAGCGTAGGGACCTCCAGCGAATAGATAAACTGGGGCGAACTCAAATACCTTTCAAGGGCCGCAACCTGGTCGTATACGGATTCACTGTCATTCGTTAAACGCTCGATGAGCCGCAGGGTCCGCTCCTCCAGATCGTGTTCAGTGAGAACATGATACCCCTCTGGCCTGAAAACGGTTTCATAATCCGTATGACTTTCTCTTAACGTGGCGGGATCGGGATCCCGCACCTCGGACCACACCTCGTACTCCCCCGGCGTGCTATTCAACTCACGCTGCATTACCGAAAAATGGTGGAACGCGTCCCACTCCACGTCCGCATTTTCCGTTTCAAGCCGCTTTATCAAAGACAAGCCAGGCAAATACGGATAGGTATACCCCCGCTCTTCCAGCTGTATCACCTGATGAACGAGATCGGTTTCGTCCTCACTCAGCGAGGTGCGTGTAACCGTGGAGTCATCTACGCGCTCAAATTCGAGTTGCGCCATTCCGGCGCCCTCTCTGGGCTGCACGCCACGGTGCTCCCAACTCTGCCCCGTGTAACTATCCAACACCCCGGCCCGCCACAACAGCTCGCCCTCATACTGGCCATCGGGCATGCCGGGAAACTCGGCTTGAAACACCACGGTCGTATCATCGCTGAGGTCACCGCCCCTGGTGAGATCCACATAGCGGCCCAAGCCGATACTCGCCGAGCCGGACGATTGCGAACGGCCAAAGAGACCAGCCTCCGTCCGGGGAGTTGTAAAAAAGACCGCCGTGGTAAGAAGAACACTGGCCGCCGTAATCGCCGTCAATGAGAGGCTTAGCCCCATTCGCGGGCTGGGCGCATGAGGACGGTTCCCTGCCTCTTGGGCGTGATTCAAAGGGATAACGGTGGCCTCTGGCCCACAACGATTCCAGCGGCTGTCCCGATACAGCTGAAGCATCATCAGGGCGCCGGCGGCGCTGACAAGGAATAGAAACAGAACCAGGCTGATGGCGGCGTTAGGCGCTTGCACTGAAGCGGCCACAAGCATGAAGAACGCCATCAAGAAGATGTGAAGATAATTACGCTCCTCCTTACTATGCGCCAACTCATACATCTGGATATACATCACCAACACGGTGACGGGCCCCAGTAAGTCAAAGCGAATGGCGCCCAACAGCATGGCCGTGAAATAGGCAAACAGGAGGCCCATCAGGGCTAAGGTCAGGTAGGTGGTGAGTTGGCGATACCAAGGGTAACGGCGGTCCAACCGCTCTCCCAGGGGCATCAA
>JBKHFO010000088.1:0-13008 GCA_046540175.1 Candidatus Hydrogenedentota bacterium | reverse complement strand
TGCCGCTTTATTCCCATTCAATGGTGCCGGGAGGTTTGGAGGTGACATCGTAGAGGACGCGGTTGATCCCCTTGACTTCGTTGCAAATGCGGCTGGCGGAGCGCTGGAGCACGTCAGGTGAGAACCGGTACCAGTCAGCGGTCATGGCGTCTTCGCTGGTGACGGCGCGGAGGGAACAGACTTCCTCGTAGGTGCGTTCGTCGCCCTGCACGCCGACGCTGCGCACGGGCAGAAGGCACACCAGCGCTTGCCAGATCTCGCGGTAGAGACCGGCGCGCCGGATCTCTTCGATGTAGATGGCGTCGGCCTCGCGCAAGGTGTCGAGCCGTTCCTTGGTCACGGCGCCGATGCAACGCACGGCCAAACCTGGTCCTGGGAAGGGGTGACGCCAGACGATGTCCTCCGGCAAGCCCAGTTCGGCGCCGAGCGCGCGCACTTCGTCCTTGAAGAGTTCGCGCAAAGGCTCCAGCAACGCGAGGTTCATCTTCTCGGGCAGACCGCCCACGTTGTGATGACTCTTGATGGTGACCGAGGGCCCGCCCGTGGCGGATACACTCTCGACTACGTCAGGATACAGCGTGCCTTGAGCGAGGAAATCGATTTCGCCCAAGGATTGGGCCTCTTCGTCGAAGATTTCGATGAACAGATTGCCAATGGCCTTGCGTTTCGCCTCGGGATCGCTGATCCCGGCGAGCCGTTCGAGAAACCGGTCCTCCGCGTCGACGTAGCGCAGGTTGATCTGGAAGTTATCGCGAAACACTTGCTGGACCCGCTCCGGTTCGCCCTTGCGCAAGAAGCCGTTGTTCACGAAGACACAGGTGAGCCGGTCGCCGATGGCGCGGTGGATGAGCACGGCCGCGACGCTGGAGTCCACACCGCCGCTGAGGGCAAGCAGGACCCGGCGCTCCCCCACTTTCCGCTGGATCTCTTCGGTGGCCATCTCAAGGAACGAGCCCATGGTCCAATCACCGCCGCAACCGCAGACCGTGTGCACGAAATTGGAGAGGATCCGATCGCCCTGTGGGGTGTGGACCACCTCGGGGTGAAACTGGACGCCATAGAATCGCCTTGCGGGAGCGGCAATAGCGGCGTGAGGGCAGTTCTCCGTCGATGCAATCGTCTCGAAACCTTCCGGCAACGCGGCGACGGCATCGCCATGGCTCATCCAGACTTGGGTGAATTCGGCCACGCCTTGGAAGAAGCCCTGGGAATCGCGGTGTTCGAGATGGGCCACCCCATACTCACGCTTGCCGCAGGGCTCCACGCGGCCGCCAAGTTGATGGGCGAGGAGTTGGCACCCGTAGCAGATGCCCAGGATGGGGACGCCCAAGCTGAAGATGCCCGGATCCGGCATGGGGGCGTCCGGCGCAAGCACGCTGGCGGGTCCGCCGCTGAGAATAATGCCCGCCGGATTCAGCGCCTTCAATTCATCCGCCGAAATGGTATACGGGACGATTAGACTAAATACGCGGGCCTCGCGCACGCGCCGCGCGATGAGTTTGCTGTACTGCGCCCCGAAATCAAGGACAACGACTGGCCTTTCCGCTCCATGCATGGGTTTACCGCCACACCTGATAGTTGGGGGGCTCTTCCGTGATGGTCACGTCATGGGGATGACTCTCGCGGGCGCCGGCCACCGAAACGCGGACAAACATGGCCGTCTCCCGCAATGTGCGAAGGTCGGCGCTCCCGGAATAGCCCATGCCCGCGCGTACGCCCCCCACGAGCTGATGGATATACTCCCCTAGCCCGCCACGGAAAGGGACACGGCCTTCGACGCCTTCCGGAACAAGTTTCGAATGCTCGGCCTCGAACTGCATGTACCGGGCCTTGCTGCCCCGTTGCATGGCCTTGACCGAGCCCATGCCCCGGTGCACTTTATAGGTCCGGCCCTCGTACAAGACCGTCTCGCCCGGGCTTTCCTCGGTGCCCGCGAAGAGGCTGCCGATCATGACGCTCTCCGCCCCGGCGGCCAAGGCCTTTATGATGTCTCCGGAATATCGGATGCCCCCGTCGCTTATGATGGGAACGTCATGTTCGGCGGCGGCGGCGCCCGCCTCGAAGACGGCTGTAAGCTGGGGCATGCCCGCGCCCGCCACGACGCGCGTGGTGCAGATGGAGCCTGGTCCCACCCCTACTTTCACCCCGTCGGCCCCCGCTTCGATGAGGTCGCGCGCGCCTTGTCCCGTAACCACGTTGCCCGCCACGAGATCGGTGTCCGGGAACCGTTCCTTGACCTTGCGCACAGTGTCGAGCACCAGCCCGGTATGGCCATGCGCCGTGTCCACCACAAGCAGATCGACGTGGGTTTCGACAAGCGCCTGCGCGCGATCCAGCTCTTCGTCGCCCGCGCCGATGGCGGCGCCCACGCGCAACCGGCCCATGTCATCCTTGCAGCTACGGGGGAAATCCCTCGCCTTGGCGATGTCCTTGATGGTGATGAGGCCCCGCAGGATACCGTCTTCATCCACGATGGGCAGCTTTTCGATGCGATGCTGATGGAGCAATTCCTTCGCCCGCTCGCGGCTCGTGCCCGGCGGGATGGTGACCAGCTTCTCCTTCGTCATCACCACGTGGATGGGCACGGAATAGTCGTCAAGAAAGCGCAGGTCCCGGTTGGTGAGAATCCCCACCAGCTTACCCGTTTCATCCGTGATAGGCACGCCCGACACCCGGTAGTGCGCCATGAGGTCTTCCGCCTCCTGAACGCTGTTGTACGGGCGCAAGGTAATCGGATGGGTGATGATGCCGGCTTGCGAGCGCTTGACCTTGTCCACTTCCGCGGCTTGTTCATCAATGGACAGGTTCTTGTGAATTACCCCAAGGCCGCCCTCCTGGGCGATGGCGATGGCCAAGCGCGCCTCGGTGACGGTGTCCATGGCGGCGCTCACGAGGGGGATATTTATGGTGACGCGGCGGCTCAATCGCGTGGAAAGATCCACATCGCGCGGCATGATGTCGGACCGTTCGGGCCGCAGAAGGACGTCGTCGAAAGAGAGTCCTTCCATGAAGCGGTCTTCGGGATAACGCATGAAGCCTCCAAATTACAGGCGGGATGGGTCACGATACCCGGAAGGCCGGTTCTAAGGAAAGCATACCTCCGGGGCAGCTATTGTAGCTGGGGCGGCGCTCTGAGTCAAATCACCAAATGCCGCTTCTATGCGGTTGAATCCGCCAGATTGAAGGGGCGCGCGTTTGTATGATACTATTCAGCGGATACATAAGGGAGTGATCTGTCTTGAGCATGCCGGATGTGATGCTAATCCGGGCATTTTGTGTTGGAACGGTAGGCGGTGTCAAAGTATGTTCGAATCGCTAAGCAAACGGCTTGAAGGCGCCTTCAAGAATCTTCGCGGTCAAGGTAAGCTGACCGAGAAGAACATGAAGGAGGGACTGCAAGAAATTCGGAAGGCCCTCCTTGAGGCGGATGTCAATTACCGCGTCGTCAAGGATTTCATCAACGAGGTCCAGAAGAAGGCGGAAGGCCAAGAGGTCCTCAAGAGCGTTCAGCCGGGCCAACAGATCGTCAAGATCGTCCACGACGAGCTTGTCGCGCTCATGGGCGGGGACAACGCGCCGCTTCAAATGGCGGAGAAGCCGCCCACGCAAATCATGCTCGTTGGTCTTCAGGGCCAAGGCAAGACCACCACGGCGGGTAAGCTGGCCGTGCACCTCAAGAAGCAGGGGTACAAGCCTTTGCTGGTGGGAGCCGACGTATACCGCCCGGCGGCCATTCGCCAGTTGGAGATTGTGGCGGAAAAGGCGGAGGCCCAGTTCTTCAGCCTGGGCGAACAAGCCGACCCCGTGGACTGCGCCCTCATGGCCCGGGGCGAGGCCCAGGTGCGTGGATGCGACGTGATCCTGTTGGATACGGCCGGCCGGCTTCATGTCGACGAAGAGATGATGGGCGAGGTTCGCCGGATCCAGAGGTCCATCAAGCCTCAAGAGATCCTCTTTGTGGCCAACGCCATGACCGGTCATGACGCGGTCAACTCGGCCAAGATGTTCCATGAGGCCGTACCGCTCACCGGTGTGGCGCTGACGCAAATGGACGGCGACGCGCGCGGCGGCGCGGCGTTGAGCCTCATCAAAGTCACCGGCTGTCCCATCAAGTTCATCGGGACGGGGGAGAAGCTTGACGCGCTGCAGGCCTTCCATCCCAAGCGCATGGCCGACCAGATTCTGGGCATGGGCGATGTGGTTTCGCTCGTTGAAAAGGCCCAGGAAGTCGTGGACCAAGACCAGGCGGCCAAGTTCCAAGAAAAGGCCCGCAAGGCGAGCTGGGATCTCGACGATTTCCTTCAACAGATGCAGCAAATCAAGAAGATGGGCTCGTTCGGCGATCTGATGAAAAAGATCCCCGGCATGAGCAAGATGATGGACCAAGGGGTGGACTTCGACGAGGACCAGATGAAGTACACCGAGGCCATCATCTATTCGATGACGCCCAAGGAACGGCATAACCCGAAGATTATCAATGGCAGCCGCCGGCGCCGGATCGCCATGGGCAGCGGGACCTCCGTCCAGGCAGTGAACCGCCTTTTGAAAGACTTCGAGCAAAGCAAGAAGATGATGAAACAAATGATGAAGGGTTCCAAGAAAAAAGGAAAGGGCAAGGGCGCGTCCATGCGCATGCCCTGATTAAGCAAAAGGAGACACGTTTTTCATGGCGACAGTAATCCGGTTGCGGCGCGGTGGCCGCACGCATGCTCCATATTACCGAATTGTGGTGGCCGATAGCCGCAAGCGGCCCCGGGGGCCGGTCATTGAGGAGCTGGGCTATTACCACCCGGCGAGTCCGTCTGAAATGAAATACAAGTTGGATGGGCCGCGGGCGCTGGAATGGCTTAAGTGCGGGGCCAAGCCCAGTCCGACGGTGCGCAATTTGCTTTCGAAGGAAGGCATCCTTGAGGCAAAGGCCACCGGCCGCTCGCTGACGCCTGAAGAGGCGCCCGCCGCGGAAGAGACAGCCCCTCCGGAGGCTTCCGCCGGCGCGGAGGAGACATCCGGCTCGGAATCGTGACGTGAAGGATTTAATTGAGCTGATCGCGAAAAAGCTTGTGAGCCATCCCGAGGATGTGCAGGTTCGCGTAATTGACCGGGCCGATGGCCAGGCCTATGAGTTACGGGTTCACCCCGAGGACATGGGCAAGATCATCGGCAAGAACGGGCGCACCGCCAAGGCCTTGCGCACGTTGCTTAATTCCGCCGCTTCCAAGCAAGACATTCGCGCCAATCTTCAGATCGGCGAGGAATAGGCCGAAGATTCTTCGCGGATCCATAAGCCATGGCGGAAGAACACGTATATAGCGGCAAAGTGGTGTCCACCCGTCCGGATCGCCGCGAAGTCCGAATTGACTCCGTTCCTGGAATGGAGGCGCGGATTGAAGCGGAGGGATGGGTTTGGTTTCGCGAATCCACGGGCCGGGAATGGAAGTGTAAGGTCATTGGGGTTCGCCACACCGGCCAGGGCCCCGTGATCACCATAAGCGCCGGAACGCCCAAGGACACCATTGCGAAACTCCGTGGCGCGGACGTATTGGCGTCTGCTCTCCCCGGAGACGAGGCCGAGCCTATGTACACCCTGGAAGATTTGCATGGACTCGCCGTGGCGCATGCCGATGGGACCATAGCCGGTCACGTTACGGACCTCTACGAGGGGAAGGCGCACGCCATGGCCGCGGTAGAGACCCCGGCGGGCGGCGAAATGATCATCCCTTTGATCCCGGAGGTGGTCGAGTCCGTCGACTTGGAAGCGGGCCTCATAACGGTCGGCGATTTGACGCCCTACAGTGTCTCCGATGAGGATTGACATCCTCACGCTGTTTCCGGAGATTGTCGAGGCGCCCCTGCGCGCAAGTCTGCTGGGTAAAGCGCGGGAAAAAGGCGTGCTTGACGTGCGCGTGACCAATATCCGCGATTTTGCCCATGACCGCCATCGCACCACGGATGACGCCCCGTTCGGCGGGGGGGCGGGCATGGTGATGAAGTGCGAACCCATTTTTGAGGCCGTGGATAGCCTCCGGGGCGAAAACCGGTTGGACCGGGTTGTCCTGATGTCGCCGCGCGGCCGGCGCCTGGACCAGGCTTTGGTCCGGGAATTGGCGGACGCAGGCGATTTGGCGGTGATTTGCGGCCGCTACGAAGGGGTGGACGAGCGTGTGAGTCAGGGGCTGTGCACGGATGAGATTTCCATAGGGGATTACGTCTTGAGCGGGGGCGAGTTGCCCGCGTTGGTCCTCGTGGAGGCCGTCAGCCGCATGAACCCCGGCGTGGTGGGCCGGTGGGAATCCGTCGAGACGGACTCGTTTTACGGCGGTCTTCTCGGGGTTCCTCAGTACACGCGGCCCCGTGCGTACCGGGGAATGGCCGCGCCCGATGTGCTTCTGGAGGGCAACCACGCCCTCATCGAACGGTGGCGCCGGAAGGAGGCGTTGCGCATTACGCGGCAGCGGCGGCCCGATTTGCTAAATAATTTACAAGAAGAGGACCGGAAACTCCTCGCCGAACTCGAACGGGAGGAATCCGAAAGCAACAGGGAGAATACCAGTGAGCGCGTTGGATGAATTGAAACAAGCCCAGATGAAGCCGGCGGACCAAATCCCCAAATTCCAAGTCGGGGACACGGTGCGCGTCCACTTCCGCATTGTGGAAGGAGAAAAGGAGCGGGTGCAGGCCTACGAAGGCATCGTGATTGGCCGTCATGGCGGCGAAGGCCCCGAGGCCTCTTTCACGGTGCGCCGCGTAGCGTACGGCGAAGGGGTGGAACGTGTCTTCCCCCTTCATTCTCCACGCGTCGAAAAGGTGCAGGTCACGCGGGAAGGCCGGGTGCGCAGGGCCAAGCTTTACTACCTGCGCGAACGCAGGGGCAAAGCCGCGCGCGTCAAAGGCCGCGAAAAACCGTCCGCCGCGCGTAAATAGGCGCGCTTCTATACATCGTGAGCGCGCGCCTTCGTAGATCCAACGGCCTGCTTCATCATGGTCCAGGGTCATGTATGCTCCCCTGGATGACTAACGAGAAGCCGAATCGTAGAAAGATCGGTTGGTGTGCCGGGTTTTTTACATCCCCCGGCCCTTCGGGCCCCCATTCCAAGGGGGAATTGATCCGCTCACTCGAGGTGGCCGCCTTGCATAGAGAAGTTCCCCTTTTAAGGGGGTTAAGGGGATGTTGTTCCCAGGAGCAGCGTCCTCACCCGGCGAGGGGCCTGTGGTTGAAACGCTCACTTAAGAACCTTGCCGCCGCAAGCCGGGCGCGGCAATCAACACAAGGTTTGCTAGCGCTTAGTCCGCCCTGAATTTGTGGATGCCCCGTACCGCCGGCATCTTGCCGGCTGTCAAGCAGAATTCCCCCTTTGAAGGGGGATCAAGGGGGATGTTCTCCCCCCCGGCGTAGGCTTCTCATCCGGCGACCAGGAGCAATGGACAGGATTGACGAGATCAGGCCGCCCTACCCACAGTTTTAGGATGGGCCGAGTACTAGCCTCTTTGTGAGGGATGAGATGCGCACCAAACGCTCTATAGCCCAAAACATTGAATCGAGGGGACGGAATGGGATTCCGTCCCCTCGTGTTTTTCGGGAGGACAGCGCGATATGCCCGCTCAGACATTAGCCGAGCTTCGCACAGTGGTCCGGGCGGGTCCGCCGTATGACGAGGGTTTCCTGAGGCGGCTCGCGGAGGATGGGCGGGCGGGGGCGCGCGCGCTGCATCGCGAATGCCTCCGGCGAATCGCGGCCGCCGAGCAAGAAGCGGAGCGGGCCACGGCGATGTTGCGCTTCGAGAACGAAGCGCGCGAGGCCGGTTACCAGCGGGTGGCGGGCGTTGACGAAGCCGGGCGGGGTCCTTTGGCGGGCCCCTTGGTGGCGGCGGCCGTGGTGCTGGGTGAACCGATTCCTGGATTGAACGATTCCAAACAACTCAAGCCCGGCGAGCGGGAGCGCTTATTTGACTTGCTGCACAAGCCCGGCCATAGCGTGGCTTTGGGGGTGGCGCAGGCTGATACTATTGATTTTCAGGGCATTCAAAGCGCAAACTACCACGCAATGGAGGTGGCGGCGCGAGAGCTGGACCCCGCTCCGGACTGCGTGCTTGTGGATGGCTTCACCTTGCCATCGTGTGCGATACGGCAAATCCGCCTTCGAGGAGGGGATCGCCGTTCCATGTCTATCGCGGCGGCGTCCATCGTGGCGAAGGTCACCCGGGACCGTCTTATGGTAAAGTTGGACGAGGCTTACCCGGGCTATGGATTTGCGCGAAACAAGGGGTATCCCACCGCCGAGCACATCGCCGCCTTGCGAGCGATGGGTCCCTGCCCGGCGCATCGGCGGAGCTTCGCTCCCGTGGCGGAGGCGGCGCGGCAGCACAGCGCGGTCCGCCTCGCGGGCAAAGCCCTTAAGGATTAAATATGATAACAAGGGCTTTGTGGAGCCTTACGATAGTTGCGTTGCTCGGGGGCTGCGCGTATTTTGAAAGCAGCGCTCCGTTTTTGGGCCCGCCCCGCATGGAGCCGGCGGACCGAGCGGAGGCGATCAACCACTTTGTCCTCGGCATGATGCACGAGTCGGCCGGGCGTTTTGAAGAGGCCGCCGCCGCCCTCGAACAGGCCACCGCCTACGATCCGCGGAATGCGGGACTTTACGTGAGCCTCATGCAAATCTACTTCCGAAGCCAGTCCTACGAAGATGTGGCCCGGATCGGCGAAAAAGCTGTGGAGCTGGAGCCCAGCGACCCCAGCCTCTGGGTGGTGCTTGGCGGCGCCTATCTTCAACTCGAGGAATACGACGAAGCGGCGGAGGCCTTCCGCGAGGTCATCCGCATTGATCCGGACAGTCCGCTCGGCTATGAAGCCCTCGTTCTCGCCGAGGAAAGCACCAATGACTTGGTGGCCACCCTGGACATATATGACCAACTCCTCGAAATGCAGCCGGATTCCGCCACGTTACGTCTCCAGCGCGGCCTAAACCTGCTTCGAATGGATAACCCCGAGGAAGCGCGGACGGATTTGGCCAAGGCGCTTGAGCTGGACCCCACCCTTCTCCGCGCCCGGTATCTGTTAGGGCTGGCGCACCTCGAAATGAACGAGAACAAAGAGGCGGCCGAGCTTCTCTCCACCCTGGTCAATCAATCCCCGGCCTATCAAGGCGGTCCTGAACACTTGGCCGCCGCGCTAGCCCGCACCGGCAGAGTGCCCCGCGCCATGCAGGCGATCAATATCCTTTTCGCTCGCGGACTCGCGGAGCCGCGCCACCACATCCAGGCCATGTATCTCAATCTGCGAGGCGGGCGGTACGTCGCCGTGGAACGTGTTGAACCTCCGGAGGAAGCCCCCCTCCTCAGTCAACTGTTCCGGGCTTTGGGGCGGCGCGGCCGGGGAGCGGCCTACGAAGACCTTATCCGTGAACTGGACACCATAGACGGAGACCTTCGAGATGAAGTCGACACCTTCTTTCAAGACCTTTTCGACCTCTACGGGGCCCACGACACGGCCGCCTACTTTAAGAAACAGCTTCGCACGGTACATAGAGAGGACGTGTCGAGCCGCGTAACAGAGATACTGCTGGCGCGATGCCTCATCGCCTTGGATAAGCTGGATGAGGCGCTGTATACGCTTCACGCCACCATACGGACCCATGGGCCCAACGCCACGCTCCATTACTACTTGGCCTCTATTTACAAGGAACAAGACGAACTCGAAGGCGCCGAATACCACCTCAAGGCGGCCCTCGATCTGGACCCCAACAACACCGAGTACATGAACTTCCTTGGATTCCTGTACGCCGAAGCGAACATGAAACTGGAGGAAGCCCAAGATCTTCTCGAGCGGGCGCTTCAGTTGGATCCCGGCAATCCCTATTACCTGGACAGCCTCGGGCGGGTATACTACCGCATGGGCGACGCCGACCGCGCCATCGAATTGATACGGCAGGCCATCCTCAACATGAGCACGGACGACGCTATTCTGCGGAAGCACCTCGGCGATGCGTATTACTTGAGCGGCGATTTAGAGAAAGCGATCGGCCAATGGGAACGGGCGCACCGCTTGGACTCGGATCTCGAAGGGGTAAAGAAAAAACTAAAGAAACATCGGGATAAACTCAGCGGCCGCTGAGTGTAATACCGCGCCAAGCCCCCGGTCCACCCTTAGCCTGCGCCGCCGTCACGGGCCGCGGGGGGCGGAGCCAAGGGCACGGAGACGCCCCGGCGCAAGATCAAGATGTGAGCCCCATCGCTTATGGCGAGCGTCTGACGCTCAGGGTTGAACTCTTGCAGCCGCCACTCGTCATAAAGGTTGTCGCCCAAGGTAAGGCGGTTTTCCTCTTCCGTTCCATCGGGGTGGAGAAGCCTCATGGAGAACCACCGCCCGCGCCCCTCCACACCGACCATGCCCCGTAATTCCGCCAGGACATGCTCACGCCGCGGCGCTTCTTCCACGGGCTCGTCTGGCTCTTCATCATCTTCAGGCTCCTCCGCCGGTTCCGGTTCGGCGGGTTCATCCGGCTCTCCGGCGGGTTGCGCCTCCTCCTCTTCAAGGCGGGCCACCAACGCCGGATCGGGCGGCTCCAACGTGAAGGACTCGACCGCCGCATCCATCGGCCGGCGGTTGGAGGACGCGACCACCCGGTAGGCGCCGGGCTCAAGCCGGTACGTCAACGCCGCTTTTTCGCCCGGGGGCAGCGCCACGCGGGGAATGCCGCCGCCCGCCGCGGAAGCTTGTTGCCGGGCAGCCTCAACGGCGCGCGGTTCGCTCAAATCGCGCCACATCCCGCCCTCCACTTGTTCTTCGAGCAAGAAGCTGTAGGCATTCGGCTGGCGGGAGCCCGGGGCCAGGAGGAGGGTGCGATAGCCGGTGTTCTCCAGCGTGATAACCGTGGAGTAGTTGAACCGCCCGCCGCGCGTCTCGAATTCGGCCTGGTACGAAACGCCGGGCTCGGGCCGCAACATACCGGCGAAATCGGTCAGTATCAATCCGAGCCCCGCCACAACGGCGAGAATCGCCAGGGGAATCGCCGGGCGCAGCCGCGTGAATTCCCACAACCCAATCGAACCACCCAAGCCGAGCAGTATCATGCCCGAGATGTAGAGGACCAAGCCTGGGCTGAACACGCCGGCATCGGCGAACAACTCCCCCAAGGGACCTGGATCGTGCAGAAGCACCGCATACAGATAAATCGCCGCCGCCAAGGAACCCAGCACGCCGGCGGCCAACAGCAGACCGCTGCGCAGGGCCTGCATCGGAATAAAGGCCAACACCGCGACGGACGCGCCGAGCAGCAACGGGCCCGTCAGGAGCCAGTGGTTGGATATGTCCAGGCCAATGACGTCCGAGAAGATCCCCATGACATTCTGGCCATCCGCCACGGGGAGAAAAGGCGCCGCGACAAGAAACGCGGCCGCCATCCACGCGAGCCCGGCATCCAGGCTTATCCCGGCAAAAGTAGGCATCGTCCGCTCGGACTCTTCCGCCGGGGCGGCCTGAAGGGGAGGCAGCTCCGCTTCGCCGGCGGGTTGCGGCGCCGGTTGCGCTTCATGGCCGCCCGTTTGCGGGACATCACCCGGCGTATGCGCGCCGAGCGCCTTGCCAATCGCCGCCAACTCGGCGCGCAAGGCTTCCTCCCGCTGGACCATAGCCTGCTGCGATGCGTTCGCGGCGCTTGTCGCCGATTTCGCGCTTGTCTGCCTCAACATCTCGAGGTCCGCCTTGCGATCGGCGTGCAACTGCTGAAGCCGGTCCCGGATGTAGCGCAGCCACGCCTCGGTCCGCTGCAGCCGCGTTTCACATTCCCGCCGGACATCCTCCCCGCTCTTGGCCCCGCCGTGCTGCGCGCCATCGTCCAGCCGCCGCGCTTTCTGGAGCCGCCGCTCCAAACGTTCGCGCTCCGTCAGGGCTTCCCGCAACGCCTTACAGTAGTTCTGCGCCAATGGCCCCTTTATCTCCTCGGCCTGCGGAAAGGCGATTTGCGTCAGGTCATTGGGGATCTCGGCGAAATCCGCGTCGTGGTACCCGCCGGCCATGTGGAGGTCCTCAAGCGCAAGCCAACCCCGCAGATTGACGCGGCGGCGGATGAGCACGTCCCGGCGCGCCCGCAATTTCGCGGCCCGTCTTTCGTATTCGTCGAAGGACAGGTCCCCCACGCGCGCGGATACGTCCACTTCGCCCAGCTTTTCCTCCACACTCGCCAGCTCGATGGCGACTTCCATCAACCGCTGCCGCAGCAGATGGTCCAGCTTTTCGCGCGCCGCCTCGATCTCGTTGAGGCGCTCTAGGAGTTCGTTCTTGTTCGAGCTACCCTCCTCCCCCCCGTTCTCTTCCTCTGTCAGCTGTTCCAGCGCCGCGAGCTGGCGCTCCACTTTCTTGTCCAGGCTGTACAGCACCCGCAAAGGCTCAAACACGTCAATCGGAACGGATTCCCCCGCCTCTTCCTGGCCCAACTCCGGCGCGGGGACCTCGGACGGTTCGGGCGGAGCCGCTTCGCGCACCGCTTCCCGGCTGGCGCTCTTTCGCGGCGCCGGTTTGCGCAAGAATTCGGGGTGATCCCGGAGGTGGATCTCGCGGGCGCCTTCGGGGATCTCACTCGCCTCGGGCACGCGGAGCTTCTGGCGGCACGCCACGCATTTCCCCGGCCGGCCGTACATGGCTGGGGTCACCTTCATCTTCTTGCCGCAGATACAGTATATGCGTAATCGCCCGCTCTCGCCCTTCACCATAACCGTACTCCAACGCTTTCCGTCCCGTTTAAACCCCCACCATTCTTTCCCGGATATGCATGAGTCTTCTTACATTTATATCACATAATTCATCACAGTGCCGAAGTTTTTCAAGAAATTGTAGCATACTATACATAATTTACCACAACCACATATCATTGGCCGTGTACAAACAGGCACGCGGCTTGCTGGTACCAACCTGTGTGTTTCTCACAGTGGGACTTCCGGTTCCGCTTGAATCCCCGGCTCTCCCCGCCGGGGATTCTCTTTGCGTTTCGCCTCCGCTCGGCCGTGCGGGTTCCCG
>JBKHFO010000087.1:0-13023 GCA_046540175.1 Candidatus Hydrogenedentota bacterium | reverse complement strand
GCTCCAGCTCCAGTCATAAGTCCCGCCGAATCAACGACTTACGTTGATACCCGCCGTGTTCCACGCCTCTGAACAGTCACGCGATTTCTTAGCCATTATTGAATAAGGCATTATACGCATAAACGGGCGCAGCAAAGAGATTCCGCCGCATTCTGCTCTCCCTCCATCAAAGCTTACACATGCCAAGGGCCGCGGCCGGGGCTGCTCAAGAGCCGGTTGGCTGCGGCGTCGCCGATGAAACGCTCGGCTGCGGGGTCGTACTCCAATGGCCGGCCAAGCTGGTAGGCAAGGTTCCCAAGGATGCACAGGCTGGCCACGCGGTGGCCGGCCTCAACGGGAACGTTAGGCTCCTCTCGAGTCCGGATGCAGTGGAACCAGTTCTCGTAATGGGGAAGGTCACCCCCGTATTCGCTGGGCTCGCGTAAATCAACCCCATCGGAAGGGGGCTCGTAGTCCATCACATGGTCTTCCGTGCTGGGGCTTCGGCCGGTCATGCCCCCGACGCGCAGGGTTTCCCCCTCCCCATGGTAGATGGCGCCGTCTCCGTCCCGCTCGCCGGGCTGCGTCCACGTGACGGTCAGCTCGGGGTCCGTGAATTCCCACGTGACATCCAGTTCCACAGGATTATCAAATACGCCCGTGGCCGGGGGTTTGCCCGTGGCGGTAACACGCAGGGGGGCATCCTTCTCCCAATCCAAAAACCACAACACTTGACTCAACAGATGAGCGCCCAAATCGCGGATCTGGCCGCCTCCGAGGTCCATGATGTACCGGAAATTGTAGTGCACGATTTCGGGGTTATACGACCGCCAGCGGGCGGGGCCAAGGTACATGTCCCAATCCAGATGATCCGGCGGCGCCTCGTCCGGCGTGTTATCGCCCACGGGGTTCGCCCCTCGCCAACACTCCACGCGATGGACGCGCCCCAATTCGCCGTTGCGGATGTAGGTGGCGATTTGTTGCACGCCGGGCAGGGACCGCCCCATGGCGCCCACCTGCGCCACCCGCTTATGCCGCTTGATCGCATTGATGATTGCCCGCCCCTCCGCGATTGTCCGGGAAAGCGGTTTCTCGACGTAGATGTCCTTGCCCGCCTCGGCCGCGTGCACGGTCTGCACGGCGTGCCAATGGTCGGGCGTGGCGATGACCACGGCGTCGATGTCTTGCCGGTCAAGCAGCCGCCGGTAATCCCGGTAGCAGTCCACCTCAACGCCGAGTTCGCTTTCAACCCACGCGGCCCCCGCTTCCAAACGTTTTTGATCGACGTCGCAAAGGGCCGCCACGGGCTCGTTCAGCTCCGTGGTCATGGGCCGCATGAGCCGTCCGGCCATGTCGCCCTGCGCAATAACCCCTAAGACAATTTTGTCATTCGCTCCAGGTTGCCCAGGCCGGCCCATAACGCCCCGCGGCAAAATCAAGGGCGCCGCCGCGGCCGCCGAAGCCGCCAGAAAGCCCCGCCGTGTATAGCTGCTCATGTGGTCGTTCCTTTCTTGTGTTTCTAGTCTTAAAACGCAAAACCCTCTTATCATCCTATCCTAACCCGGTCCTCTTGCCGATGCAAAACGCGGCCAATCTCGGGTGAGGGAGAGGCCTTCCAACTTTCATTGTCGAAGGGTTGAAAGACGGGCCGGGTACATGTTACATTCAAGATGAAACGCGGAGAGATGACCGAGTGGCTGAAGGTGGCGCCCTGCTAAGGCGTTGTACGGGTGATCCCCGTACCCCGGGTTCGAATCCCGGTCTCTCCGCCATTTTTTTCTTGGGGTGCTTCCCGCAAGGGTTGCGAGCGATGCGGAGGCATTCTCCCGAAAACGCTCCATTTTTCTACGCGCTTTGCCCGCCTGGTCCAATCCTGCTAGACTCATTCCTCAGTGGGCGTGAAGACTTCCCCCCATCGCTGGACAGCAATTCATAAAAACCGTATGACCGCGCTCCAAGCGGCTAATCAATGCCGGCGGGCCGCTGGCGGTACGCCCTCACTAAAACCAGCGCCAGTTGCGTTCGAACCGGTGTAAGACGCCATGGATACTATCGGAATCATGAAGATGACCCGTGCAGTTCTCTTTACGCTGGCGCTGTCCATGCTGTCAATGGGTTGCGCCAATATCGCGCGGCAGCCCCTGGATACAGCGGCGCCTCCCGAGCCTCAAGCATTGTCCGAGCCGTTAACCGTGGAGGAGGCCGTCGCCGCCGCATTGCGTCAGGATGGCCGGCTTCACACGGCGCGGGAGGCGATTCCCGGGGAGTATTGGGAGGCCGTGCGCGCGGCGGCGGGGGAGCATTGGGCCTACGAATCTCTTGAGGGGCCGCCTGACTATATGCGCTTGCTTGGCGCCCATCTCGACAGGTGGACCAAGGCGGATGCCAATGGGGTGGCGCAGCCCGTTTTCACTCAGTCGCGAGAGGAATCGCTGGCGCTGGCCGCGCTGGATAGGCGGAGCGCAGTGGCGCAGGATGTCCGGCTCGCCTTTGCAGAGGCGGTGGGATACGGCCGGTTGGAGGGGCTTCATCGGGACCGGCTTGAACTATTGGAAGAGCTTGAAGAAGTTATGCGTCAATCGGGGACGCATGGCAATCGCAGCCACCTCGGCGTGATCGAGGCTAATCAAGCGCTGCGGGCGGCGCAAGGGAAGCCGGCTGATGCGGCCTTTTCGCGCCAGCAAGCCATGGATAAGCTAAAGCGCCGCCTTGGGCGTCCCGCCGGCAGGCCGTTAGCGTTGACGGATTCGCCTGAAGAATTTGTCCGCTGGGATTTCAACGTCGGGGGAGACGCTATTAGCCTCGGGCCAGTCGCTCGTGCTGAACTGGCGGTGGCGGCGGTTCGCGCCATGAACGAGGGAATAGCCTTGGCCACGGCGGAGGCCTCTTGGCCGTTGGAAGGAGAGACCGGTCCAACGCTTTTGGGATTGGAGAATGGCCCCACCGCTGAAGAACCCACCGTCACGGCTACGCTTCTCGTCCCCCGCGCCACGGAAAGTTCGGCGGAGTGGGACGCCTGGGCCGAAAACCTGGCCGCTCTACAGGCGCGCGCCATCGTGGAAATTCACCACGCCGTAAAGGACGCCCGCCGGGCGAGGAAGCGGCTTCACGAAGAACTGCCCGAGCAACGCGAACGGGCCGAGTCGGCCTTGACCATCATAAGAAACATGCGCGAAGCCGGGGCCGCTCGAGAAGCCGATGTGTTGGCGGCTCAGGACCAGGTGGTGGCCGCACGGATCGCCCTTGAAGAAGCCCGGCTGGACTTCTGGCGGAGTCAAGCCGCGCTGGCCGCAGCCCTAGGACACACGGCCCATACCGCCGCCGAGCTTAACTAGGCGCGGTTGACTGGCTAGGGGTGACGTGCTAGCATGCACGCAAGCTCAATATAATCCGGGGAGTTTCACCCCATGCGGCTGAGGGAGGCGCATGGGGCCGTGTTTTTCGCTACCCAGCGGAGAACGGCGCGCCTGCCCTCGGCCGCCCCGGGCGCCCTAGGCTGAGACCGTATCGAATCTGGAGACGTTATCGAATGAACGAGCAGGAAAAGAATTACCGTATGGCGACGTTGGCCCTCCATGCCGGCCAGCAACCGGATCCCGCCACGGGGGCGCGGGCCGTGCCCATCTATCAGACTACCTCCTACCAGTTTCAAGACACGGACCACGCCGCCCGCTTGTTCGCGCTGGAGGAGTTCGGCAATATCTACAGCCGCATCATGAACCCGACGGTGGACGTGTTCGAGAAGCGGATGGCGGCGCTTGAGGGCGGGGTGATGGCCCTTGGCCTGGCCTCGGGCTCCTCAGCGGTGACCGTGGCGGCGCTGAACATCTGCCATGCCGGCCAGAATTTCGTGTCTTCTCAGACCCTCTACGGAGGCACGTACAACCTGTTCGCCCATACATTCAAGGAGATGGGCATTGAGGCCCGCTTCGTGGACGCGAGCGATCCCGCGAACTTCGCCAAGGCCATCGACGAGAACACGCGGTTTCTCTACGCCGAATCCATTGGCAATCCGGCCAATGACGTGGCGGATTTCGAAGCCATTGCACGGATCGCTCACGACAACGGGATCCCCTTCATGGTCGACAACACGGTGACCTCGCCGGTTCTGTTCAGGCCCTTCGAGCATGGGGCGGACATTGTGGTCCACTCGGCGACCAAGATCATTGGGGGCCACGGGACGTCGATCGGCGGCGTGATCGTGGATAGCGGGAAGTTCGATTGGGACAACGGCAAATTCCCCGAACTTACCGAGCCCAATGACAGTTACCACGGCATGCGCTTTTACGAAGCGCTCAAGCCCATGGGCAACATCAGCTACATCATCAAGGCGCGGGTCACGCTGCTGCGCGACTTGGGGCCGGCGATGACGCCCTTCAACGCGTTTCTGTTCCTTCAAGGACTCGAAACGCTGCACCTCCGGGCGCCGCGGCATTGCGAGAACGCCCAGAAGCTGGCGGAGTACCTCGAGCAGCATCCCCAGGTGGAGTGGGTCAACTACCCGGGCCTGAAAAGCCATCCCAGTCATGAGCGCGCCAAGAAATACATGCCAAAAGGCCATGGCGCCATCTTGACCTTTGGCGTCAAGGGTGGCTATGAAGCCGGCCGGAGCTTCATCAATAATGTAAAGCTGGCGTCTCATTTGGCCAACGTGCTCGACGCCAAGACGCTGGTCATCCACCCGCCCAGCACCACGCACCAGCAGCTCAATGAAGAAGAGCAGGCCGCTGCCGGGCTTCAGCCCAACATGGTTAGGGTCTCGGTGGGACTCGAGGATTGCGAGGATATCATAGAGGACTTTGAGCAAGCCCTGAAGATCGCCAGCCCCTAGAGGGGGGGGCGCGCTCGTTCGTTAAGCCGGCGGCGGGAGGCATGCGCCGCCGGCTCAACTTCTTTCCACACTATGCGGGATTTATGACGAATAACGGTTCAGTCGGCATCGTTGAGACCCAATACTTCACTTTCGCTCAGCCTCCAGGCAAACTGGAGCTAGAGTGCGGCGAATCCTTGGGACCCATCACCCTGGCGTACGAGACCTATGGCGCGCTCAACGCGGACCGCTCAAACGCCGTGCTGATACTCCACGCCCTCTCCGGCGACGCCCATGCCGCCGGGTATCACTCCTCCTCCGACCACAAACCCGGCTGGTGGGATGCGCTCATCGGGCCGGGCCGGGCTTTCGACACCAACAAGTACTTCATCATCTGCTCGAATGTTCTCGGCGGCTGCGGCGGCTCGACCGGTCCGTCCTCCATCAATCCCGAAACCGGCCGGCCATACGCCCTCTCCTTTCCGATTATCACGATTGGCGACATGGTCCGGGCCCAGCGCAGGCTCGTGGACCATTTCGGCATTGACAAGCTGCTTTCTGTCACGGGCGGCTCGATGGGCGGCATGCAAGCCTTGGAGTGGATCACGCGCTACCCGGACCGGGTTGGCTCCGCCATGCTCATCGCCACCACGCCGCGGCAAGGCGCGCAAGCCATCGCGTTTGACGCGGTCGGCCGGCACGCCATCCAGGCCGATCCCAATTTCCGTGATGGCGAATACTACGGGGATGAACCGCCCCGCACGGGCCTTGCCATCGCCCGCATGCTCGCCCATATCACGTATTTATCGGACCAATCCATGCGCATGAAATTCGGCCGGACCCTCCGGACCACGAACGCCTACCGGTACGACTTCAGCAGCGAGTTCAGTGTGGAGACCTACCTCGACTACCAGGGCGCACAATTCGTCAACCGGTTCGACGCCAACAGTTATCTCTATATCACCAAGGCCATCGACTATTTCGATATCACGGCCGCCGCCCAGTCCATCGACGAGGCCATGGCGAACATCGGCAGCAAGGTCATGATCCTCTCCTACTCCTCGGATTGGCTTTACCCCCCCTACCAATCCGAACAGATGGTGTACGCCCTCATGCGGCAGGAGGGCGATGTCACCTACTGCAGCATCCAGTCGGACTATGGTCACGACGCCTTTTTGCTTGAAGTGGGCGTGATGCGCAAGGTCGTAAGCGGATTTCTGGAGCACGCCATGGATCCGGACAAGGTGCGCACCCCGGATCAGCACGCGGAGCGAATTATCGACTCCGAAACCGATCCTGGACCGCCCTCCGTGCATGCCAAGAGCATCTACGAAGGGCATCGCGTGGACTACGACATGATTGTGGACCTCGTGGATGAAGAAAGCCGCGTGCTCGACATCGGATGCGGGGACGGCGAACTGCTGCACAAATTGATTTCGCAGAAACGCGTGGACGGCATGGGGCTCGAACTGTCCCAGGGCAACATCATCAGCTGCGTGCGCCGGGGCATCTCCGTCGTGCAGGCCGACGTGGACAAGGGGCTCACGGCGCTCCCGGACAAGAGCTACGATTACGTCATCCTCAGCATGACCCTGCAAGTCATCCGCAAACCCCAGTTGGTCTTGACCGAGATGCTCCGCGTGGGGAAACGCTGCATCGTGAGTATCCCCAACTTCGGGTACTGGAAAGTGCGCGCGAAGGTGCTAGCCCAAGGCAAGGCCCCCGTTACCCGCACGTTGCCCTACGAATGGCATATGAACCCAAACCGCAACTACATCTCGATTAACGACTTCCTCGAGTTCTGCCGCACCCACAACACGGCCATCGAAAACGCCCTGTACCTAAGCCCTCGCGGCGCCACCTCTCCCACCAAGCTCTGGCCCAACCTCCTCGCCGAGGAAGCCGTCTTCGTCCTCAGCTCCAACGAACCGCCCCTGCTGGGCGAAACGCTGGATGAAGGCTGACGGCCGATTCACCCCGAAGCCGCGAAGAATTCTCACGGGCATCGTTCGAACCGCGAATGAACGCCAATGCACGCGAATAAGGGGCGGGACTGGGGGTTTAAGACCGAGGAGCACCTCACCATCGCGGCGCGCTGGAGGGATGTTTGGCGTACCGCCGGCATCTTGCCGGCACGCAACCTCCGTCCAAACGGCGGCGCTCCGGCGATTCTAACGGTTGCCGTCTCTCAAATGTATGTGATAATGTATTTTCAGGCTTTGGCGAGAATACGCACCAAGTTGCAATGGTTAGGTCGCTAATCGGAGAGAGGTTATGGACAAAGACATGTACGAGATATCCGTCTGGACCGAGGACGGAAAAGTCTGTATTATAGGAAGACCCCCAGGCGATGATGGGAACGGATATGGCCGGGTCACCGTACCCCCAGAACAGATCGACATGCTGATCACTTGGCTCCAGGAAGCAAAGGCAGAGTTGTCCAAGAGCGAGTAGCGCAACTGCGCGTGTAATCCCGTAACACTGGTATCTTGTCGATACTCATGGCCCGCCTGGAAGGCGACACCCGGCGATTGTAGCAGTTGCCCTCTCCAAAGGTAGGTAATAGACTTTTGAAGGCTGTGATAAGAATCCACACCCGCGCCCAAGGCCCTCTCTGCCAACAGAGTTGAGACAGTTTCGTGCCGCAAGGCAGTGTAAAGAAGCGGTTCTTCGCGCCTTTGCGTGAGGCATGGCTTCATCTCACGCAAAGCCGCGAAGGCGCAAAGGATTCCCCCAGCCATCGTTTGAACCACGAATGCACGCCAAAGCACGCTAATCAGAGCGGAAATGGCGGCTATAGCCGGATGCTGCGGCTATCCTTCGTTCTCCTCCTGCGCGTCCGGCAGGGGGAACAGGGGGTAAAGGAAGGCGGCGAGGCCGGCTTCGTAGTCGCGGGTGGAGATGATGAAGCCGTCGTTGTGGCCGCCTTCGATCTCGAGGAACTGCTTGGGTTCCGGGGCCATGTCATAGAGCGTGCGGCCTTGCTCGTAGGGGATGACTTCGTCGCCGGGACTGTGGATGAATAGCTTGGGCATGGTCACCGCGTCAATCTTGGCTTCGTTGTCGAAGCGGTGCCGCACCAGCAGGTCGACGGGAAAGATAGGGAACATCGTGCGGGCCACGGCGGGGATGGAGAGGAAGGCGCTTTCTAGAATCACCGCGCGGGGTTCTTCCCGCGTAGCCAATTCCACGGAGACCCCACTACCGAGCGACCGGCCAAAGAGGGCGATGCGTTCGGGGGATACGCCCCGTTCGCCGGTGAGATAATCCCACATGGCTTGGACGTCGGCGTAGATGCGGCGTTCGGAAGGCTGGCCGGAACTGTGGCTGAAACCGCCGTAACCGTAGATGAGCACGTCAAACCCGAGGTCCACGAACTGCCGGATGGAAAACATGCGGTCGGCGATGGCGGCGCCGTTGCCCGTGGAAAACAGGATGACGCCGCGCGCGGACTCTTCCGCCGGCGTTTCAATGTACCAGCCGTGGGTGGTTTCGCCTTCCTCCGGCGTCACGTACACGTCTTCGTAGTTCCACCCGTACGCGTCCGGCGTGGTGTGGACGGAGGAGCCGCCGGGGAAGATCAAGTACCCTTGGACCAAGAACAGCAGCACGCCAAACCCAACGTACACGAGCAGCGCCACCCGCGCCACCGTCCAAAGCATGGCGAGCCACTCCCCCTCCATAAGGTTCCTCCGCTTGTGCTTGGTTGGAGCAGGGTCTGATGAAGTCACTCAAGCCACCGCCTCTTCTTCGGCCGCAAGGGATTGCTTGTACGTCTGCAACCGTTCGAGAAGCGGTTCCAAGGTATCGTAATGCATGAGTTCGGCCCGAACCTTCGCCGCGTGACGTAGCCCCTTCAAGTAGCCGGAGTAGTATTTCCGGAACTCCATCGTTCCCCGCCGCTCGCCCTTCACCTCGACCGAGCGTTTCAAGTGCTCCATGCAGAGCGTCAAACGCTCCACTGGCGTCGGGTCGGGAAGACGCTCGCCCGTGGCGAGATAGTGCTTGGTTTGCTGGAAGATCCACGGATTCTGAATCGCGCCCCGGCCAATCATCACGCCATCGCAGCCGGTCTCGAACATCTGTTTGGCGTCTTCTGGCGTGACCACGTTGCCGTTGCCGATGACGGGGATGCTCACGGCGGCCTTCACCTTTTCCAGCCATGCCCATCCCACGTCGCCCTTGTGGCCTTGGTCGCGGGTGCGGCAATGCAGGGTAAGCGCGGCCGCGCCGCATTGCTCCACCATCCGCGCCACATCCTCGATGATGATGCTCTCGGCGTCCCAGCCCAACCGCGTCTTCACCGTAACAGGCAGGGAAGTCCCCGCTATGACGGCGCGGACCACGGCTTCAAAGCGATGGATATCCTTGAGCAACGCGGCGCCCGCTCCGCCCTTGGCGACATTCTTCACCCAGCATCCGCAGTTGATGTCGACGAAATCCGGGTTGGCCGCCTCCGCCACGCGCGCGGCGCCCTCCATCGAGGATTCCTGCCCACCGAAGATCTGAACCCCAACGGGACGCTCCGCCTCGGCGACCTGAATCTTTTGCAGCGTCTTGTCCACGTCGCGGATAAGGGCCTCGCTGCTGGCGAATTCCGTATACACGAGGTCCGCCCCGAGGTCCTTGCAGATAAGCCGAAAGGACAGATCGGTGACGTCTTCCATGGGGGCAAGGGCCAGGGGACGTTCAAGTTCTATCGGACCTATGCGCATGATTCTATCCAAGGAACGTCTTTGTGGTGACTTTTCGCGTTTAGATAACGTGGACCGCTTCGCAAGATTGTCTATGGAGAGTTTACTCGATACCAGTGGAATCAGGCAAAAACAGGCCAGCCGCCTCCTAAGCGCATTTCGGGTTATGACGCCTGTCCGCTAAACCAGCTGCTCCAACTCGTTCACCAATTGACGCAGACGCGCCATGGCCGTATTCACCGGCCCAGGGTCTTCCATGTCCACCCCAGCATCCCGGAGGATGTCCAGGGGATATTTGCTGCCCCCGCTTCGAAGGAGGTTTAGATAGCAGTCGCGGTCCTCCTTGTCGCCGGCCAGCACCTTTTGCGCCAATGCAATGGCCGCCGAAAGCCCCGTGGCGTATTTGTACACATAGAACGCGTTGTAGAAGTGAGGGATGCGCAGGCCCTCCAGCGTCAGTTCGTCATCAATGGTGAAGCGCGGACCGAAATAGGCCTTGAGCAGTTTCTGATACTCTCCACACAAGACATCGATCGTGAGGGGTTCGCCTTCCTCGGCGTATTCGTGAATGATCCGTTCGAACTCCGCGAACATGGTCTGGCGGATAAGCGTACCCCGTATTTCGTCGATCTCGCGGCTGATGAGATAGGCCCGCGTCTTGTCGTCCGGCGCGCGTTCGAGGAGATAGTTGTTCAGCAATTGCTCGTTGAAGGTTGAGGCCACTTCCGCCACGAAGATGGCGTAATCGTAGTACTGGTAGGGTTGAGTCCGGGCGCTGTAGTAGGTGTGCATGGAATGACCGGCTTCATGGGCGAGCGTGAACATGCTGTTCAACGTGTCGGGCCGGTAATTCATCAGAATGTAGGGCGGCCCGGCGAACGAACCCGCGCAAAACGCCCCGCTGCGCTTGCCCTTGTTCTCGTAGCGGTCCACCCAGCGTTTTTCGTTCAGCCCCTTGGCTAGGGTAGCGCAGTAGTCCTTCCCCAGCGGGTCCAGCGCGGCCGTGATCTGTTCGACGGCCTCTTCGTAAGGCACATGCGTGTCCTCAAGCTGGACGATGGGCACATAGCAATCGTACATGTGAATGTCCTTGAGGCGCAGGGCCTTGCGGCGCACCTCAAGGTACTCGTGCACGATCTCCAAGTTGTCCCGCACCGATTGTACGAGATTGTCGTAGACCGCCACCGGCATATTGTCCGCGAACAACGCCGCCTCAAGAGAGTTGGAGTATTTGCGCACGCGCGCTTGGTACACGTCCTGAAGCACCGACGAACTCAGGGACGTCGCCAGGGTATTCTTATGGGCGTCGAACTCCGCGTAGAACTTGTGAAAAGCTTTGCGCCGGACATCCCGTTTCCGGGACTCGAGCAGGGAGTGCAGCGAGCTTTGGGTTAGCTCAATCTTTTCTCCCTTCTCGTTGGTCACTTCGCCGAAGACCATGTCGGCATCGGTAAGCTGGCTGAAGACCTTCTCCGCCGTTTCCGTGACCTCGCCCTGCATGGCGAGGATGCGCTCCTCCTTCTCCGACAAGATGTGGGGCTTGTACCGGAGAAGTTTCTCAAGCGTGAACCGGAACGGTTGAAGCTCGGGCGCCTCCAGGAACTGGTTCATGGTCTTCTTGGGAATGCGTTGGATCTCGGGGGCTAGAAAACTCGCCGTCTCGCTGGCCTGGGTGGCGAGATGGGTATAGCGGGCCACCATGGCCTGTGCGCTGTTGTCGCGCACATCTTCGCTGTAGCGCAAGAAAGCATAGGTCCCCAACCGCTCCGCTTCCTTATCGAATTCGATCTCGAATTCGAGACACGCCCGCAGATTCTCCGCTGATTTCCCCAGCGTTCCCCGGAATTCCTCGAACTTCGGAGTCTTTTGCGCTAGTTCAGTAAAAGCCTCTTCCCAAGCCTCGTCGCTCTTAAAAAGAGGGCTAAGATCCCACGTTTCCGCCGCCGGCATGTCCTGCCGCTCGGGCACATGCTTGGTCTCCGCCATGATTCGTGATTTCCTTCCGCCGGTCTCTTGGTTAACGGTCATCGAGCATTGGGATAACCTTGGTGCCCGAAGATAGAAAAGCGCGCCGGAGTATAGCGCAAAGGGATGGGTATGGAGCAACCTTGAGTTGACTCCTTAAGCTCATGCTCGAATTGCAGCGTTTGGCCTTTCGCCCCAGGCGCTTTTGGATCGCCGGCCTCGTCTTCTCACTCTCCAGCCCGGCCAGCCCCGCCTTATCTTCAACTGGGAACTCCTGTCCGCCTCCATGAAGCCCCAAACAGGCCGAATTCGTGGAAGACCTCCAGAGATGACCGGCGGCTATGATATGATGCCAATGCTCCGGGGATGGGGTCTCCGGAACTCGACTCAAGCGTTTGAGGGCTCACCACTCAGAAAGGGGGTACACGACATGACGAAGAAACACCGTATCTGGTTCAGCGCGGGGACATGCATCGTGCTTGCAACGGCATTCAGTCTTGCTTCGCCGAAGGGCGCCGCGGCGCAAGAAAACGACGAGACCCCGCCTCATTGGCTCGTCTATATCGGCACGTACACGGGGGGCGACAGCGAAGGCATCTATTTGCTGCGTCTTGACACCGAAACCGGCGAACTCGAAACCGTGGGCCTGGCCGCCGAAGCAGACAGCCCAAACTTTCTGGCCCTGCATCCAACGGAGCCGTTCCTGTATTCGGTGGGCCAAATGACCGATGAGGACGGAAACACGGCAGGCGCGCTGAACGCCTTCGCAATAGATCCCGGGACCGGCTTGCTCGAATTGTTGAACCAGCATCCCTCTATTGGCGGCGGCCCCTGTCACATCGCCGTGGACCAACCCGGGCGGCACGCGATGGCGGCCAACTATGGCGGGGGCTCCGCTATCGTGGCGTCAATTGAAAACGATGGCTCGCTTGGCGAGACCACAGCCTACGTCGAGCACGAAGGTTCAAGCGTTCACTCCCGGCAACAGGCTCCCCATGCGCACGCCGTGGACCTTGCGCCGGACGGCCGCTTCTTGTTCGTCACCGACCTCGGCATCGATCAAATCCGTATCTACCGTTACAGCGACCTGGACGGCGCCCTTGAACCAAACGAGCCACCCCATGCCGAAACCGAGCCGGGCGCCGGACCGCGGCATTTCACCTTCCACCCCTCGGGCGATTACGCCTACGTCGTCAATGAGCTGGACAACACGATCACGGCCTTCAACTACGATGCGGACACAGGCGCCTTGGACCCCATCCACAGCGTGCCCACCTTGCCCGATGATTTCGACGAAGAGAACACCACCGCCGAAATCGAAGCGCATCCATCGGGACGCTTTGTGTACGGCTCAAACCGAGGCCACCACAGCATAGCGGCGTTTTCGGTGGACGAAGACACCGGGGAGTTGACGCCGATTGGCCACACCTCCACCCGAGGCGAGACGCCACGCAACTTTAGCATCGACCCCTCGGGGCAATTTCTTCTCGCCGCCAATCAAGACACGGACAACATTACCGTGTTCCGCATAGACCAAGAGACCGGCGAACTGGACTTCACGGGCTCCGAAGCCGA
>JBKHFO010000086.1:0-13055 GCA_046540175.1 Candidatus Hydrogenedentota bacterium | reverse complement strand
TGCGCAGGGTGATGCTGCCCCCGGCGGCCCCGAGACTGACGATGGTGTCGTTGTTGGGAACCATCGGACCAAAACCCCGGGGCGGTCCCAGGGCCTTGGCCGGATCATCGTAGGGGGCTACATCGCCCACCGGTTCGTAGGCGATCACCTCGGCGGCGAAGGGATCGTGGGGGTCATCTGCGCTGGCCGGGAAGGCCAAGGCGGCCAACGCGGCCGCCAGCGCTGTGAGTATGCGTTGCATGATGGTTGCCTCCTATGCGATGTGCGCGGCTGGACTGAGCAGAGGGGCAAGCGGTCTATTCAATTCCCAGCACAACGTTGATGACCGTCTGAATATCCGCGGCGTTCACGGTACCGGTGCGGGTTACGTCCGCCATGGCGGCCACGCGGGAATCCGGGTCCTCGATGCCCAGCACGACGTTGATGACCGTCTGAATGTCTTGGGCGTCAACCACGCCGGTGCGGGTGATGTCGCCAAACGGCAATTTCTCGAAAGGCGTTTCCGAAACCCACGCGCTCAGTAGAGGCACATCGCTGTAAATCGTGCCAATCACGAGGATGCGCCCCGTCACGCGGTTATACGCTGCTTGATACACATGGCCGCCTTCCCCAGCGGGATCGGCCGTTCCCAATTCGTCTCCGGTTTCCCCATCCACGAACTGGATGTTTCCAGAGCCGCCGAAGATCACCGTGTCCAACGCCGTGTGAGCCGAGGGCCCCGAGGTGCTGAAGCCGCCCAGCTCAACGCCGTCCGTCTCCCAATCCAGCGGGGTTTCGGTTTCGAAGGCTTCCCGGAGCGCATTCACTTCATAGCGGACGGTTACTCCGTCCATCCCATTGCTCGTGTAGGCGTAGTAGCCGCAGGCCGACGTGACGACCCCCGCGGACCACGTCCCCTTGTCCGCCACCACCGTGCGCACTTCCGGTTCGTCGCTTATATCAAGAATCGCCAGCTCCGGGACATCCTCCTCATTATCATTGGGCATGGCGCGATCAAACAGGAATTGCTCGGTGTTGAGCCAAGTCCCCGCGAAGTTATTAACGGTGTTGAGAACGGCCTCCGGCTCGCTGGGATCGTTCATGTCCACCACGTACATATCGCCGTTGACCCCCGCGCCCAGCAAGGCGGTCTCGCCATCGGGGTGCACCTCAATGAAGGCGGGATCGCCCGGCACGCCCTCGGCCGCGACAGAGAACACGCCCGAGCCAGCCTCGGTCTCAACAAAGATACGGTCCCCGTCCCACGCGACAAAGCGGCCATCGCCCAACGCGTCCGCGGTTACGCCAAAGCCATGGCTCTCCTCCGGAAAATTGGGGATGGAATTGTAGCCGGGAAGCTGCGCGGCCGCCCCTAGCGTCAGCACAAAACACGAAAGCACACCAATAGCGACAGATGTAATATGGTTCATCATTGAGATCACTCCTCCTCGGACAGATGCAACGCGCCGCGCCGTCCCGGGATGAATACCCCCGGAGCGCCGCCGTTTCACGTATTGAATGGGAATTGGGAAGAGAGAAAACAGGCAGGAATGAGCGGAAAGGCGCTTATCCCATGCCAACTTTTCTCGCGAAGTTGTCGTTTGCACGAGGCGTGTGGGCAGGTTTTCTGGCTTCCGGATCCTCCTACTAACCGCGCCTTCCCATCCCCTTTTTGGGGACAGTGGCTCCTGCGGCGTTCGTACCCGGTTACAGCAGCGCGTCTGCGACGGACTTTAACCGTACTTCCGAATACCCACAGCCGATGGTTTCAACCCGCGCAATGGCGGGAAAACTCAACGGAATTGCTTGAAAATGGGGCCGTTGATTCTCCTTTCTTGATTGGTTCGGGCTAACTCACAGTGCCGTAAGTATAGCGGATGCACCGGAGTGCGTCAAACTCGCCCTTTGACGTAAGCCCCTGACGAACCCCCACGACCCGCATCTGATTTCTCATCCCTGGGCTTTCCAAAAATCCCCGCACCGGCCAGTTTGCCACATACAAAGGCCCACAATGGCCTCGAAATCCGGGTTTATCGAGCGTCTTTTTGGAGTCCCCTGCAACCGCAAACGCAAAGCGCGTCGAAAT
Organism: Candidatus Hydrogenedentota bacterium; assembly: GCA_046540175.1. Lineage (GTDB taxonomy): Bacteria > Hydrogenedentota > Hydrogenedentia > Hydrogenedentales > SLHB01 > SKRY01. The sequence goes on along the minus strand of JBKHFO010000086.1, from coordinate 10,990 downwards.
GAGACTGAGTTATCCGGCTCCTGGCAGCGCCCTGCTTGCTGTTTTCCGGCGGAATGCGGAACTGGCCAACAATTTCGTAACGGCGATCGTGTATGATTTGGGAACGCAGTCTGTCACGCGGATACTGGATCGGAACAAGGGAAGAAGGACGTTGATGATGCATGACGCAAGTCTGTGCGGTCGGGTTTTCACGAAGACCTGTGTGTTGTCGGCTGTAGTGATACTCAGCGCGGGATGCGCCGGCCGGCCTCAACCCCAAGGAGAAGCGATGCCGCCGCCAAACGGAGCCGGCTGGATCGACCTCCTTTCCGAGGAACGGCGGGAATACTGGAAGAATGTCACCGACGACCTTGAAATATTCTCCATATCAGACCACACGCTACACATCCCGGGCCGGTCGGTGTATCCTCTTCGGTACGTGGGATACACCGGGCAATCTTTCTCGAACTTCGAACTCTATCTTCAATTCAAGGTGAGCCGCTGGGCCAATAGCGGCGTGTTTCTTCGGAGCCAGTATCCGGAGGGCGGGCATAGGGGCTTCGAGGTGCAGATTCTGGACGACTACGGCAAGCCCCCCAATACGCGCCGCACGGGCGCAATCTACGACGTCGTGACGCCCATGTTCAACTTGTCCCGGCCGCCAGGCGAGTGGAATTCCCTGGAGATACGAGTAGAAGGGCCTGAGGTCGAGATTACGCTGAACGGCTGGAGAGTTATCCATACCGGCCTTGGCAAAATGACCATGCCGCTGGGAAAGTTTAACACGCCATTGGCAGAGGCTCCACGGAAGGGGTACGTTCTACTGCAAGACCATGGCGGCGAGGTGTGGTTCCGGCATATCTACGTGCGCGAATTGGATCCGCCAAAAATCTAACAAGACTTTCATGGCTTTCTCATTCCTCTCTAATGGTTTTCCTGTAATATTAGCAATGTACCAATATACGGGAACAACCACGGGAGAACCGTCCAATGCGCATTGATCTTCACTGCCACTCCAAATGCTCCAAGCGTCCCAATCTTTGGATCATGCAAAAGATTGGCTGTCCGGAAAGCTTTACCGAACCCCTAGCCCTCTACGAGGCAGCTCTGCGGAAAGGGATGGACCGCGTCACCATAACGGATCATAACGTAATTGATGGCGCGTTGGAGATCGCCCACCTTCCAAACGCTTTCATGGGGTGCGAATATACAACCTATTTTCCCGAGGAGCGCGGCAAAGTACATGTGTTGGTCTATGGGCAAACCGAAGCCCAGCACAGCGAATTGGACAAGGCGCGGGAAAATATTCACGATTTCGTCAGCTGCCTGGATCAGCACGCGCTTCCCCGGGTATGCGCCCATCCCCTCTTCTGGGTAAATGATCGGCTCTCCCTGGATCACGTGGAAAAGTTAACGCTTCTGTTCAAAAACTGGGAGATAAACGGGGACATGGCCCCGGAAATGAACGCCAACATCCGGCGGCTCTTGCAAACGCTCACCCCGCGGGTCATGGAGCAGTTGGCCGAGAAACATGGCATTGAGCCCCGCTTTCCCAAACCGCACATAAAGAACTTGACCGGCGGCTCAGACGATCACAGTTTTCTGCATCTAGCGAGCACCTACACGGAAGTGGCCGAAGCCGAAGACCTCGACGCGTTTTGGGAAGGCGTCGAGCAAGGATCCGCTTGCGTGGAAACCACCCCCGCCAGCCCGGCCCGCTTCGCCCGGAATATCTACAGTACGGCATATCAGTTCTACAAGAGCAAGTTGGACCTCGAACGGCACACCAATCGCAACATCCTTCTGAAATTCCTGGACCAGACCCTTCAAGCGCAGCCTGTAGGTCCAGCAACGCAACCGAGTTGGTACCATATACTTCACGTGCGGCGCCGGCTCGCGAAACAACGTGATTTCTCCAAACACTCGGCAGTTGAATTCGCGCGGCTCGAAGCAGAGCGCCATATCTTGCACGACCCCGCCCTGATGCAAATCGTGCGCGAAGGATATGGCCAAGAGGCCGACCTCGATAGGTGCTGGTTCGATTTTGTAACCGCGTTCTCCAGCAAGGTTCTCGTAAAACTCGGGGCCCATATCCTCGAACGCGTCGTCAAGGCCGGAATTGTCGATGTGTTTCACTCCATTGGCACAGCGGGCGCGCTTTATACTATGTTGGCGCCGTACCTCGTATCGTACTCGCTTCACCAGCGTCAACGCACTTGGAGCGAAGAAAGCGCGGCACACTTCGCACAGCTTGCAGGCGAGAAGCCCACTCCCCGAGAATCGCGTATTGCGCATTTCACCGACACGTTCGACGAGGTCAACGGCGTCGCGATGACACTACAGCAGAAGCTGACGGTGGCGCGCGACCTCGGCAAGGATTACGACATCATCTGTTGCGAAGGGGCAGGCGAAAAAGCGCCGCAGCCCGGCGTGTGGCGCTTTGAACCGGTAGGCTCTGTTGTATTGCCCGAATACGAAGAACTGCAATTGCCCGCGCCACCCTTCTTGACCATGCTGCGGCATTGCTTCGAAAGGAACTATACTCACCTTCACGCCGCCACGCCGGGACCGGTCGGATTGGCGGCTCTTGGAATCGCTCGCATATTGCAACTTCCCATTTCGGGGACCTACCATACCGCGATCCCCGAATACGGAAAGACACTCACCGAAGACGCTTACGTGGAAGAAGCGTTGTGGCGGTTCATGGTGTGGTTTTACGAACAAATGGACACGATTTATGTCCCTTCGCACGCAACTGCCCAGGATTTGTTGGACCGCGGTATCGATCCCGCTAAGATCCGTGTCTATCCGAGGGGATGCGATGTGGTTCGGTTTTCTCCGGACAAAGAAGACGGTATTCTCGAACAGGAATACGGTATCGGACACGAACACATCCGGTTTCTATATGTGGGACGCGTCTCCAAGGAGAAAAACTTGGACGTGCTTTCCTCGGCTTTTCAACGCCTTGTGGAAAACGGCGCGCCCATCCAACTCATTGTGGCGGGTGACGGCCCCTACATGAGCGAAATGCAACGCCAATTAAAGGGAATGCCGGCAACCTTTCTTGGCTATACGCATGGAGAGCGGCTCTCCGCGGTCTATGCATCTAGTGACTGTCTGGTATTTCCTAGCACGACGGATACCTTCGGGAATGTCATACTGGAAGCGCAAGCGTCCGGAATCCCGGTTATTGTGACCGATAAGGGAGGGCCATGTGAAAACATTATCCGCGGGGAAACGGGCCTTGTGGTTCGGGGCGGCGACGTCACCGCCCTGCAGACCGCCATGTGGACGCTAACAGAAGATCGAGAAAGGCTACAGAGCATGGGCGCGGCCGCTAGGCGCTACATGGAATCCCGGGACTTTCAAACAGCTTTTGAGGAGCTAATCGCGATGTACGAAAATGAACTGCCCCGCAAAGGGCGGAGGGCTACATCTGTGGCCGTCTAACTCAAACGCGAAATCACTCTTTCGTTGGTGAGAGCCATTCGAAGAGACGGACTTCCCCCTCCCACGGCTCGAGCCGTTCATGATGAACCCTATCATGAACGGCTCTTGTCTGTGCATACCCACATCGCGTGGCCCGGCTTTTGGGGAACGGGGCGTTGATGGGAAACTGGGGGATCGGCGTACAAACCGTGTAGATAAGGGATCTATACGACGCCCGCCCCATAGGCGTGGAACTAGCCACTATCTACCATTCGTAGCCTTTGCCGTGTAAACGCACCGGCCAGCGAGACACCGCGCGCCGTGTTGGCGGGTGACACGATGCGTAATCGAGTACCCAGTCCGCCCTGAATTTGTGGATACCTTGATTACGTCTGACTAAGCGCGAATGCTGTCACAAACAACTCCATCACGGGACTTTCCAAAAACTCCCACGTAATCCAATCCATTCCCCAGAAACGGGTCAAAATGGCCTCAACACTGGAGTTTGTAGAGCCTCCGTTTTGAACGTAACGAGTTTTTGGAAATTCCCATCACGTAGAAATGACAGCTGGGGCCGTTTAGATGACTAGCCGCGCATGCGACAAGGCTCCAGTGTTTATGGTGAACTCCAGGCAGATCCAGTCCAGTGCGCAAAGCCGCGCTGCCCATAGTTTTGGAATAAACCAAGCACCAGCGCCAACCTCAGTTTTCCTCCATATCATGCTGAGGAAAGCGTAAGATAAAGTGCGCTCCCGTGTCCGCGTTCCGGGGTCCATATTCCACGCTTCCCCCGTGTTTATCCAGGACATTCTTAACCACGGAGAGCCCCAAGCCGGTGCCGCCGGCCTCTTTGGTCGAAAAGAAGCTCTGGAACACGTTGTGGCGGTCTTTATCGGGGACGCCAGGCCCTGTATCTTCGACCCCCAGGCACACGTACCCATCCTCGTTCCAGGTCGTGAAAGTCAAACGTTGGGGCGCGCTCTGCCCCTCCATGGCTTGGCAGGCGTTGGTGATGAGATTGAGCACGCTTTGGCGCACCAGCACAAAATCGCCCTGGATAAAGGACAAGAACGCATCCAGGTCGCGAACGACCTCGACGTTCTGCTTGCGCAAAATCGGCGCCGCCACATTGAGGCAGGCTTCCACAACCTCGTTGAGGTTGAGCAGGATGAGCGTGTCCTCTTGGTGGCGCAGGAAGCTCATGGTGGAACGAACGATGTCCGTGCAATGCTGGATTTGGTTTTGCATGGTTTCAAGACTGTCGCGGAAGGGAGCAAGCTCGGGACTGGCCATCATCAGGTCGATGTAACCGCTCACAACTTGCAAGGGGCTACCCAAGTCGTGAATCATCCCCGAAATGACCCGTCCCAGCGTCTCGAACCGGTTGGCCTCAAGAGCCAATCGCTCGAGATTGCGCCGCTCCACATTCCGGCGCCGGCGCGCCACGGCGCGGGCGACATACGTTTGAATCATCTGGTTGCGGAACGGTTTTTGGAGATAGGCAAACGCCCCCCACTCCACCGCTTTCGCCGCTGTTTCAAGGTGGGCGCATCCCGTGAGAAGGATTACTTCCAAACAGGGAAAGCGTTCCTTGGCGGTCCGCAGCAACTCGATCCCCGACATGCGCGGCATACGGATATCGGTGATCATCACATCAACGGAATAGACCTCCAGCAATTCGAGCGCCTCGGCCCCATCCCCCGCAACATGCACCTCGTTCGTGTTTTCCAAAAGCCTGCTTAAGGCTTGGCGCGGACCCTCCTCGTCATCCACAAGCAGAATAGTGGCCCCGCTCGCTTCGCGGGCTACGTCTTCATCGACCTCAGCCACCCAATTGTCACGTATCCATGAATCCAACACCACGTCTGTCATAGAAAGCACCCCCTACTACTCCTACGCACGCCAAACAGCGCCGTTTGTGCGCTCGTCCAGTGACAACCCGACAAAGCACTGGCGCTACGTTCCCCAGCGTTTACTTGCCTCCCATTTCAACCTTCATAATATTGCGCGAGTGAGGATTAGTGTTGCATGTAATGTGTGCCTTTGTCAACTGTTTTTAACAATCGGAGACAAAAGCCTTTCTCTTTGTTCCAGTCACTCTCTACGCGTTGCTCAAACGCCACATACACCGGCGCTACATTCCGATGAACGCGCGGGGCCTTAGACATCCCCATGGGCTACTCGGGGCAACAAGATCCCTTTACCCTACTGTTCTCCCGCCGGTGACAGAGGATGCCCCTATCATTGAGGGACATAAAGGCGAGTTGATTTTCCTGGGCCAAAAGCGTCTTGCAACACTGACTTATACAGGGTATAATCAGTGTATCGTCACAATGGAATCGCAACTTAACTTAAAAGGGGTATAATCTCCGTGACTTTTCCTGCGGCAACGCAGCATTTGCTGAATCCGGCGCATCTTCTTCGGGATGGGCGGGAGATGCTTGTGCGCGTTGTGGTGTTGGTAGGGGTAGTCTTAGGATTACGCCCGCTGGCGCTGGTTCCATGAACGGAGAGTAGATAAACCACCTAACGTTTCCCGGACGCCGCGGGCTGAAGCCAATCAGCCCGCGGCGTTTTCCTTTTTCAGACCGGCTGTTTCTCATGGGAAGCGCCATACAAAATGACAAAGCAAACAAGGAGCCGCCTTATGTTCGCCGTCACATGCTTACGCCTCAAAAGCCTCCTGGCTGTTCTCCCCGGCGGTCTCGTATGCCGCCACGTATATTCGGACACGAGCCTTAACTCGCGAGAACACAACTGGAAATGGAATACGCCCGGGAGGCCGGAACGCCATGACGCATTTCAACGCGGATTTTTGGGAAGTCACTTTAGACGCGAGCAGCCTTGAAAGCATTCCGGCGGAGCGCGCAATCTGGTTTGAGACGCCTTCGGACCGTGCGCGGCGCCATGCGCTGCAGGATTTCTTTCGAGAGGTGATGCCCGCCGTGCAGGATATTATGGAAAAGGAATTGACGGAGCGGCAGCAAGAAGTGTTGCGGCTCTACTACTTTTGCGGCTACACGCAGCAGGATATCGCCGCCATGTTGAAGCTGACGCAATCCACGGTCAGCCGCCACCTTTTCGGCGCCGCGCGCAACGGCCAAAAAGTGGGCGGGGCCATCCCCAAGCTGCGCAAGGCTATCGAAACCCGGCCCCCGCGGAAGGTTGAAGACGCGCTCGCCACGCTGCAAGCCCGGTTCGCCGAAACGGGGTGATCGCTGCGGGCGAAGCCGTTGGCGGGGCTGCGTTGGATCCATCCGCTCCCCCAGACGCCCGGGGTCGTGTTGCGCACCATCCTTGGGAAGGTTGCGCCAGAAGAGGGCATGCGTGTAACGGCCATGCGTGAGCCCCAATCGCCGGATAAGAATTCGCAAGAATCGTATCGCCGCCTTCCAGGCGGCTCATAAATGCCGGCGAGACGCCGGCGGTACATTCTCACCCATTGGGTAAGGATGAATTTCCTTTTCAGGCGCGAGTAAAAAGGACATCAACATGTCTTGGGCTGACTTGTCCGGCGATTGGGGATGAGTTTGACCCTGGGCCTTGCCGCAATCTATACTTAGAGGATATATCCTAGTGTGGATCCGCTCTGAGGGGCTTTCGCTTCGCTCCTTCGCAGGAAGAAGAGATTGCCTCGCAGTGCGGTTGTGTTTGATGTATTTTGAGGTTGCGCGGCCATTTTGGCCTTGTTGCACAGGCCAAAAGCCCACGCCGCCTTCAGCATGGGCAACCTCTTTTTTAGAGATGGACTCGATAACCGCAACGAGGCCCGCCTCGAATCAAGACAGGAGTAGCAATTCGTGAAGAGAACGTTTCAACCATCAAACTTGCGCCGTAAGCGGACCCATGGTTTTCTGGTTCGCAAATCAACAGCGGCGGGCCGCGCCGTATTGCGCCGCCGCCGCCAAAAGGGGCGGAGACGGTTAGCCCCGTCGTAAGCGCGGAAGCGAATCGAGAAGACGGGCCCATGGCCCCGGGCGCCCATGCTTTTCCCCGGAACGAACGGCTGACGCGCCGCGCCGAGTTTCTTCGCGTTTACAGAGAAGGGAGGAAGCACGTCGGACGGGCGTACATTCTGTATGTGCTTCCGAGTCCTGGGCTTAGCCGGAAAGTAGGCTTCACCGTGTCACGCAAGGTCGGGAAGGCGGTGATCCGCAACCGGGTGAAACGAGTCATGCGGGAAGCGTACCGCCAGCACCGCCCGCAGCTTCCGGAAGATGTCCAAATCGTGCTTGTGGCGCGGCCAGCCGCCGCCAGACTATCGTATCACGAGGCGTGGGCGGCTATTCATTCGCTTTTGCGTCAGGGAGGCTTGATTGGTGCGTAGGATCCTCGTGGCGCTTATCCGGCTGTACCAAATGACCCTCTCGCCGTGGATCGGAAACCACTGCCGCTTTCTGCCCACCTGTTCGCAGTACGCCATTGAAGCCATCGGGAAGCACGGGGTTATGTGGGGGTGCTTGTACACTTTGTGGCGTCTGGCGCGGTGTCAGCCCTTTTGCGCGGGCGGGCATGACCCGGTCCCATGACAGCAAAGCCGCCGGCGTCCCCGGCATGTCCACGCGTTAGCGGCTGGAGTAAATCCGCGCCATCAATGAGCGCCCGCAAGCAGCCATGTACCCGCCCGGTGGCTGTGGTCAGCCACTGTTTGCCCAACAATTCGGAGAGAGTCCCTAGTGTGGGAAGACAATCACGATAAACGCGCAGCCCGCTCTCAGATGATTGGCATCGTGTTGCTTACGGTGCTGTTTATCGTCTGGATTCAATGGCTCGCGCCCCGGTATGCGCCGGAAGAGGACGCCGCCCCAGATGAGGTGGCGCAGGAAGCGCCCGAACCGGAAGACGATCGCGGTGAGGAGCCGCCTGCCGGCCCAGGAGAGCCGCCTGATCCGGGCGATGAGTCCGCGGATTTCCTACCGCCTGCCGCCACGGCGGAGGACGAAGACGAAGTCTACCTTGAAAACGAGCGCCTGCGTGTGGCGTTCACGCCCGTGGGCGCGCGCCTCACCCGGGCCGAGGTCATGCTCGGCGCGGAGGACGAGCAGTCGATACAACTCGTGCCCGAGGGGGAGGAAGCGTCTCACGCCGACCGGATTTATCCGCTGGGCCTGGAGTTTAACGACGATAAACTGGGCCAACAGTTGAACCGCCGTGCCTGGGAATTGGCCGAGCAGAGCGAACGCCGCGTGGTGTTTAGCTTGGAGCTGCCAAACCGCGCCGAAGTGCGCAAGGCGTTCGAGCTTCATCCCGAGGCCCACCTCGTCGATGTGGAGATTACCTACCGGAACCTCGGGGACGAACCACAGCAACTCGGCATGGATCGTCATCCCTCCTATATCCTGCACTGGGGACCGAACATCGACTCAGGCGACACCGATCACCGGCTCATCCCTCAAACCCTCGTCTGGCGCCGGGGAGGCGATCTCGACTCCATGACCACGGCCGAATTGGCCGATGCGCCCGGCATGGTGCGCGGGGTCATGACCCTGCCGGATCCCGAGTGGATCGCGGTGAAAAGCGCGCACTTCGTGGTCGGCTTCCGCGGTCTGGACGAAGAAGCCGAGGGCTGGGTGACCGGAGACGAGGACGCTTTCCGGTTTGGCATGGCGAATCCCGCCTTCCAGGTGGCCGCGGGCGAGGAGCGCGTGGATCAGTTTCAGCTCTACGTGGGGCCAAGCGAGATGAACGCGCTTGAGGCGGGATGGGCTACGTTGGACGAGGCCCTGCGGTTCTTCCAGTCGGATTGGTTCGCGTTCATGGACTCGTTCTCGAAGTTCTTGCTGGGCCTTTTGAATGGAGTCTACAGCGTCATTCCCAATTACGGCGTAGCCATCATCGTGCTGACGGCGGGCGTGCGGCTCGTCATTCTGCCGTTGACCTACAAGCAGATGATGAGCATGAAGAAGATGCAGGCGCTGGCCCCTGAGATGGAGGAGCTGAAGAAGCAGTACAGCGAGGATCCCCAGGAACTCCAGAAGCAGACGATGCAGCTCTACAAGGATCGGGGCGTAAATCCCCTGGCGGGATGTCTTCCGATTTTCCTTCAGATGCCCGTATTTATATCCTTGTTTCGCATGCTCTATGTGGCTTTTGAGTTACGCGGGGCCCCGTTCGTCGCCTGGATCGACGACTTGTCGCAGCCGGACCAGCTCACCCACTTCGCCGCCCTAAGCGATGTGCCGCTACTGAGCCACTTTGAGTACCTCAATGTGCTGCCCATTCTGGCCGCGCTCACCATGATCGCGAGCTTCCGGCTCATGCCGCAAGGCGCCGCGGCGCAACATCCTCAACAAAAGATGATCATGATGGCCATGCCCTTGGTGTTCAGCATCATCTGCTATAACTTTTCTTCTGGGCTGAATTTGTACATTCTTACCAGCACGTTGCTGGGCATCGCGCAGCACTTCGCAATCATGAAGTTTGGCGGCGAAGTGAAGGTGGAGCCCCAGAAAAAGGACAAGAAGCTCCCGCGCAAGAAGCATTTCTACGACGCCGCCCAGCAGCGTAAGCGCCAGATGGCCAAGGAATCCCGCCGCCAGCAGCAAGCCAATCCCAGCGGCGGCCAGGCCCAGAAGCGCAAGAAGCCATCAAAGACCAAATAAACAAAGGAGACTCAGGCGATGCGATCCGTCGAAGTATCCGCCAAAACCCGCGAGGAGGCGATCGACGAAGGCCTGCGGAAGTTGAACGCGGAACGGCATGAAGTGCATGTCGAAGTACTTGACGAAGGCAGCTCGGGGTTTCTCGGATTCGGCGCGCGGCCCGTGCGGCTGCGAATGTCCGCCGAAGGGGAGCCTTTAGAAACGGAAGAGGAACAACCCGCGGGCCGCGCCAAGAAGCGGGGAAAGAGCGTTAGGAAAGAAGACCAAGAGACCAGCCGGCGGGGCCGCGGGGGACGGCGTTCGGCCCGCTCCAAAGAAGACGCAGCGCCGGAACCAGCCAGCAAAGACCTTGAAATAGAGCCCCCTTCTGTCCGCCCTGGCGGCCGCGCCGCAAAGACCGGCGGCTCTCAAGCAAGCTCCGCCAGCCCCGAACAACCCACGGCCAAGGAGACGGGCAACGAAGCAGCCGCCCTGTTGGAGACCATCATCCACTACATGGGCATGGAAGCGTCCGTCGCTAGCCAGCAACACGAGGACGGCAACATCCACCTTAACGTGGATTCCCCGGATTCCGCCATCCTCATTGGCCGCAAAGGCCAGAACCTCTCCGCCCTTCAGTACTTGCTCAATCGCATGATCCACCACGAGGACGAGGAAGCGCCCGAACGCATCATCATTGACGTGGAGGGCTACCTGGACCGGCGTAGGAGTCAGCTCGAAGAGCTTGCCCGCGAGACCGCCGGAAAAGCCAAGGAGACCGGCAAGAGTCAACGCGTCAAGCCCATGCCTCCTCAGGAACGCCGTATCCTCCACCTCGCCCTGCAAGACGATCCCAGCATCAAGACCTATAGCGTGGGCAGCGCCCAGATGCGCAGCGTTGTGGTGGCGCCCACAAACGAGGATGGAAACGCCGGCGGATCTGCAAAGGCCAAAGGAGACAAGGACAAATCGGGCGAAAACAAACAGCGCTCCCGCCGTTC
>JBKHFO010000085.1:0-13143 GCA_046540175.1 Candidatus Hydrogenedentota bacterium | reverse complement strand
GGCCTCCAACGATTCTGTGTCCGTCATCCGCTCGCCGGTTGCTTACCGTTGACCCGCGCCGTATGCGGCGGGCCACCCGTTTTCCATGACGCCAGGCGTGGCGGGAACGGGATAAACGCCATCGGCATCGGGTTCCGTGGGCGGCGCCATGTCCCACGTGCATTCCTCCGGAGCGGGCGGCAGAACATACTCGGACTGTTCCGCTTCTTCCCACGTGATTTCCCGGCCGCTATAGCACGCCAGTTGCCCCATGATGGTCACCAGCGTGCTTCGGGTCATGTAATCGCCGCAGTGCAAGGGATCGCCCTCGCGGATGGACTTGAAGAACTCCCGATGTTCCTCCACATAGGGGTTGGGGGATTGGCCGTCAAACGTCCAGGGATTTTCACCCGTGATCCGGCCCTGCATTGGGTAGGCGATACCTTTCGCGCCCATAATCGTGCTGGAGTTCTCGTTGTAGCAGTTCTGGGTGGTGCGGCAGTTGGCATATGCCCGCACGCCGTTCTCGTAGTGGTAAACCACCGCGTGGTGATCGAACACATCGCCAAACACCGGCTCTCCCGAGCGGCCGGCCAGTCCGTGGCAACGCGTGGGAGGCGTCTCGCCGAGCGCCCAGGTGGCGCGGTCCATATTGTGAACCAGCGACTGAGGCACATCGTCGCCGCAAAGCCAAGCGAAGCGATACTGGCTGCCGTATTGAAGCTCGATCTCGCGCAGGTTTTCGGGCCGATCCTGAAAATTCCTTCCAAAATACGGGCCGCGCAGATAGTTCTCTTCGATCGCCACAATGTCGCCGATCTGGCCATCCTGAACGCGCTGGATGGTTTCCCGGATGTTGGCCTGGAAACGGCTCTGCAGGCCGGACAACAACCCCAGGCCGTTCTCCTTGGCAAGTTCCATGGCGCGGGCGGCCTGTTGAATGCCAGCCGGATCGATGGCGTGAGGTTTCTCTACAAACACATGCTTACCCGCCTCAATGGCGGCTGTCATGTGCATGGGGTGAAACTTCGCCGCGTTGGCGATCAACACCACATCGGACGCTTCAATCACATCCTCATACGCATCAAGTCCCACAAAGCAGTCATCTTCACCAGCCGTCACCTGATCGGGCCGTTGGTCCTTCAAATGTTGGCGGGCCTCCTCCGCCCGGTCGCGAAAGAGATCCGCTACCGCTACGAGGCGCAGGCCGGGATCGGCGGCCATGGCGTTGGCGGCCGCGCCAATCCCGCGGCCCCCGCAGCCCACCAGGCCTATGCGAATCTCATCGCTTCCTTGGGCATAGGCGGCGTTAGCCAAGGAAAGCCCGGCCATGGTCACGCCCGAAGCCGCCGCGCCGCGCATGAAGTCCCGGCGCGATATTCCGTCACTATAACGATTCATCCTCTTACATCTCCTCTGTGTGCGCTCCGTGGCTCGAAGGCCACGCGGCTTAGGCCGTCTCCTCCGGAATCCCCAATTCAGCCAGCGTCTTTCGCACCCACGTCAGCGATTGCTCGATTAGCGGACCGCCTTGACCTTCGCATTCCAGGCTTAACACGCCGGTATACCCGTGGTCGCGGAGCAGCGCAAGGCAACGGCGAATGTTGTCCGCGTTGACGCCTTCGCCAATCGCGCAATGGCTGATGGCGATGCCGGTGTCTTTTCCGCGCAACGCCTCGGCCAACGCCTCGCTGACGTCCTTGATGTGCACATGGCTTATCTTGTCCAGGAAACGCTGGCAGAACGCCACGGGCTCTTGGCCCGCGATGAACGTATTGCCTGTATCGAAGTTCATCCGCAACCGCGGCGAATCAGCAAAAGCCAGCATCTGCTCCACCATGTCCGGTTTGGTGGTGAAGTAGCCGTGCAACTCGATGGTGATGGTCACGCCATGGGCCTCGGCCACTTCGATGATTTGCTCGTAGGACGCCTTCATGATGTCCATGGCCTGGGCGTCGGTCAGCCCTTCCGGGGGGTGCAGGCCGTCCGTCGTGGCCACGTGATCGCATCCCGCGTGCGCCGCCCACGGGATGGTCTTGAGCACATAGGGTAACCCGCGGCTTGGTCCTTCTTTGCCGCTAAGCGGATAAGCGGCGTCGACTTGGCTAAAGCGCACCCCGTAGCCTTCCATCTTCTTGCGCAACAGCGCCGGATCTTCGTACAAGGCCACGTGCGGGAAGTACCCCAGCCCGTGGATCCAACTCACGCCGTCGATTATCCCCGGCTCGATGTAATGCACATCGTTCGCGTTCGCCCACGCCAAGGCCTTCTCAAAACTGAACGCGCTCGAATTGAAGGCGTCCGTGTGAAACCCGATCTTCATATTTACCCCTTCCGGCTCTTGTACTTGTTCTATTCGAAAACTGTGGGTAATCCCGCCCGCCCCTCGTCATCCCCGCGAAACGGGGATCCAAGTCCCGAGAGCGGCCTACGCCCCGTGGATCCCCGCTTTCGCGGGGATGACGGTGAGGCGCGCCGGGGATGACAGTGAGGTGCGCGGGATGGCAATTCCCGGGAACCCTCATGTGGTCCAATTGGACTCACAGAGAGGTTCAGAGGTGTATCGCTCCTCCGTTTCAGCCGGTGTGATCCACGATTCTGGAACAGAAAGAGTACTGGCGCCGTCTATGCCTCCGGTGAGACCGCGCCCAAGGATTTTAGATACTCGTAGCTCTTCTGGACCGCCTCGTCTCCCGCCACTTCAAGAGTGGTGTAGCCGTCAAAGCCCTTGGCCTTGAGCGCCTCGACTGTTCCCTTAATATCGACCGCGCCGTCGCCCAAGGCGATGGTGGCCATCCCCACGCCGAATTTCGCGCCGCGTTCCGGCTCCATCTCCGCGGGCAAGTCTTTCCAATGGACGTGGCCAATGCGATCGCCGAGCCGTTCAACCATCTCGACGGGATCGCCGCCTCCCAGCCAGAGATTACCCGTGTCGAGATTGATCCCGAGGTTATCGGCGTTGCACGCGTCCAGGATCCGCTCCATGAAATCGACGGAGTCCGTGTAGGGACCATGAGGCTCAAGTAATATCGTGACGCCGTGATCGGCGGCCACCCGCAACGGCTCGTAAAGTTTCTCCCGAAACGAAAAAAGGACCTCCGTTTCGGTAAGTCCTTTTCCAAATGGGGTTTCCGGGTCGCCCTCGGTGGTGATTACGTGCTCCACCCCCATCGTAGCCGCCGCGCGCACCGCCTTGATGACTTGCGAAGTCCCGTAGCGCCAAGGGGCGGCGGGATCAAGAATGTTCGCGTGCGCGCAATAACTCGTAATGGTCAGCCCGTACCGCTCGAACATTCGCTTGATGTCGTACGGATTGGCGTCCAAACTGACGACGGCGTGGAACACCTTGCTGCCGATGCTCGACCCATCTTGGGTATCCGTCACATCAGCGTACTTGAATCCCCGCCCCGCGATACGCTCTAGTTGATGCTCCAGAACCGTAAAGGGGTCGATCAACGCGAAACAACCTACCTTCATGACGTTTACTCCTCTCCGCTCGCGTTCTGCTGCCCTAAAGTCATGTGCGTTCCATGTCTAGACACAGTCCTCCGTATCCGCGGACCGGTTACACAGCGGGGAGCTTCCACGGCGGCCGCATGGCGCGCCGCATCAGACGGTTCGGCGCATCTTCGTCGGGGAAGCATTCCGTTTCGGGATCCCACGCCAGTTCGCGATACTTGCCTTCATCAAGGTCACGGTTCAACTGCACCGCAATCCATCCGAGCTGACAGACGATGTCCGAACACGCCGAGACATCCATGGGAGACACGCTGTCCTTCCGTTCCAAGACGCATTCAATGAAATTGCCCGCATGGTTGTTGCTCTCATAGAGCCGGACCGCGTCCTCCCCCAGCTCTTCTTCCAGCAAACCGGCGGGTTCGGCTTCGATGGCGCCTCGCGATACCCAGATCCAGCCGTCTTCGCCTTCAAAGGTCACGCCTTGGCGATGGCCCGTCTCGCTGTCGGTGAAACTAACGGTGACGCCGTTGGCGTACTCATAGGTGATGTCCCACCCCAGCGGGTTATCGCAAAGGGCATCCCACTCGGCCCATGCCGCCTTGCCCCGCACCGTCTTCGGCCCGGTCAGCTCGGTATCCATGCCCCATTGGGCGATATCGATATGGTGAATGCCCCACCCCGCGATGAAGCCAAGGGAGTGATCGCTGTTGTGGTACCAATAGGGCGTGATGACCCGTTGAGGATGGTACGGCCGTTCGGGAGCGGGTCCCAGCCATCGGTCATAATCGATGCCGCCGGGCGGTTCTTCTCCCTCAATGTGCTCAAGCCCGCTGCGTTCTCCCGCGCCGGCCGGTACGCTTACCTTGACCGTGTGCAACGCGCCAACGGCTCCGTTGCGAACGAGTTCACACGCCCGCCGGAATCGCGCATCCGAGCGCTGTTGCGTGCCGAACTGAAAAACCACATCGTGCTTCTGGACGGCCTCGCGCAGGAGTTGCACCTCTTCGATGCTCATCCCCACGGGCTTTTCCAGATAGATATCCTTGCCCGCCCGGGCGGCGTCCACGCTTTGGATCAAATGCCAATGGTCCGTGGAAGCTATCAAGACGGCGTCGATATCATCCCGCGCCAGTAATTCTTCGTGATCGTTGTACGCGGCGCAGTCCTCGTCTTCGTAGTACTCATTCACCAAGCGGCGGGCTTCTTCGCGGTCATCTTCCTTGACATCGCAAACCGCCGTGACGCGGCAGTTCTCAAGCCCCACGAAATGCCGCATTACGGACCGTCCCCGTCCTCCCGTTCCGATGCAGCCCAAGTTGACCTTGCCGTTTGGGGAGGCGGCGTGGACTCGTCCCGTCACGCGCGGCGCCACAATCCGGGGGAGACCCGCCGCCATGGCCAAGGTCCCGCCTCCCGCTCCCAGGCGCGTTAGAAATTGCCGCCTCCCCATCCCTCCTTTGGCTGCCTGAAACTCCGCGCTGTCATCCACACCCGCATGCTTTTCCATCAAACGCTCTCCCGCCGGTTTACCGCGCCGCGTAGGGAATCCCATGTTCCCGTAAAACCTCATAAAGCCTGTCGCGAGCAAGAGTACGCGCATCAGGCTCAAATATCACATCTACTCTATCATACTCGGAATCCAACACAAGAGCTTCCACCTCTTCCAGTGATAGCGTCTCGTCTCCAATTCGGTATTCCTCTCCGGCGACGGTTATTTGAAGCGTGTCGGCCTCCACATGCTCGTTGAAGGCGGCGCCTCCGCCGTTCCATCCCGCCGGGAAACCATTTAACACCATGGCAAGGAGCCCTCCCACCGCAAGGGTCAGGGAAACTCCCACCAAGGCGCCTACTTTGCTAGCTCCTGATTTGTTCACAGCCGTGTACCTCCTTTCATGATCAGGGCGGGCTTTCAGTGTATCCCCACTCGGAGACATGCACCGCCGTGTGTATATCCGGGCGTCCACGAATGTCGCGGGCGAAATCCTCCACGCCCGCCACCACCGCCCGCTCGGCCGCCACGGTACAGTTTTCCCGTGTTATGATGATCAAGACGAGCGGTTTCGGCGCGGGCAAACGCGAGAACACGTTTCGCAACGCGTTCAATGTGTGTTCGCGGTTGGTGTAATGCAGGTTTTCGATATAGGTAATCCCGCTGGAGGCGAACCGGATTTCGTCCGATTCGGTGATGTGAATCTCCCAGAAATCGACCTGCCGCTTTACTTCTTCCATCTGACGGACATGCCGAACCGCCTCGGCCGGATCGGCGTGGCGGAGCTGTTCGAGCTGCGCTTCGATTTGGTCCGCCTCACTCGCATCCAGATGCGCCGTCATCGCTTCGGCCACGTCTTCAGGCACCCGGAACGCGTCCGCCACGGCCTCCAAGATGTGAAGCGCTTCCTCTTCCATATCCTCCGCCCGCTCCAGGCGCTCTCGCACGTCTTCCTGCAGGTCCAGCTGTTCGCTCAACTCGTCCAGCTCGGCTAGAAGCACTTCCTCGCGATCCTTATACTCTTCGAGTTCATTTTCTAGTTCGTCCAGACGGCTGCGATACGCATCCCGCTCCTCGCGTTGCCGGTTGCGTTCCCCGCGAAGCTGTCCCACCTGGACATTGCGCTCCTCCACCGTTTCGGCAAGTTCAAAGACGGAATCATTCAGCGCGAGCGCCTGGGCGAAGATGACGATGATCAAGAGGTCAAGTAAGGGCGTCAGTTGAGGGGGTTTTCGCCGTCTCTTGGACATATTCTCTCTCTCTGCTGGGCGCGCTCAGTTGGGTCTTGACCTTCGATATAAGCCGGCGCACGGCGTCCCGTTGCTCGGTCAGCCGGGAGAACTCGGATTCGCGCCGGGCTAACCAGAAGCTGAACATTATGTACAACACCAAGCCAACAAAGGTGGTCCATAGGGCGGCCGCAAAGCTGGATATCAGGGCTTGGCTCTGCGTCACGTCCGCGCCTCCATCCAACCCACTGGCGAATAGACCGGCCGAGATCGACGTAATCGTGCCTAGAATTCCCAAGTACGGATACAAGTCGATGAGCGTTTCGGTTACTCGGAGCCGCCGTTCGAAGTCCAGGGTGTGCATGTAGTCTTTTCGTTCGTCCTTGGTGTTAATCCTGTACAATAGGTCCTGTCTATCTGTATTTCGATGCGGATTGTCGACGATCTCCTGCACATCCTGAATAAAGGAATCCACTCTCTCGCTAAGACTGTCCCGTTCCCGCTCCTCGGATCGGTAGGCAAGCGGCCCAAGGAATCCTTTCAGTACATCCTTGAGTTCAGTCTGCTTGCGCTTATACTTTCTGTTAAGCCAAAAGCACAACCCCATATTCACGACAAAGGCCGTCGAAAACACGAACACAAAGAAGACATGAACAGCCCATGTCATCGTCTCTTCAAATCCCATGCCCTACTCCATCCTTGCTTCTTGCGAGCGGCCGTGACAAGCCGTCACGGAAGTTGTTCTGCATCACAACGGCAGCGTGAACCGTTCCAACCGTATAGTACTCAATAGGGGATTCGCTTGGCGTCCGCGCGCCGCTACCATGCGTGGATTATCCCCGAGACCCGGCCCCAAGTGCAATATCATTCAGCTCCACCAGCGCAAGCGCCGCTCTGCCTTACGGCGTTGGACTGGCGAGGTGTTCCGGGGCCGGGGCGTGAACGTGGCAGGCGGCCGTGTGCCCCGGCGCGACTTTCACCAGCCGCTGGCGGCGTTGCGCGCACTCCGGTTGCGCGTCGGGACAGCGCGGATGAAAATGGCAACCCGAGGGCGGATTGATGGGGCTGGGCGTGTCGCCGCGGAGGATGATGCGCTCCCGCTTCCTATGGGGGTCGGGTTCGGGCACGGCGGAGAGCAACGAACGGGTGTAGGGATGGACGCACTCATTGAAGATCGCCTCGACGGGACCGTATTCGACAATGCGGCCGAGATACATGACCGCCACGTAATCCGAGATATGCCGGACCACGCTGAGGTTGTGGCCAATGAAAAGATAGGTCAAGCCGAGCCGCTGCTGAAGGTCTTCCATGAGGTTGAGAATCTGCGCTTGAATGGACACGTCCAGCGCGGAGACCGGTTCGTCGGCCACGATGAGATCGGGTTCAACCGCGAGCGCGCGCGCTATGCCGATGCGTTGCCGCTGGCCGCCGCTGAATTCGTTGGGGTAGCGGTCAGTGGCGTCCGGCGCGAGCCCGACGAGTTCAAGCAGTTCCTCGACGCGCTGACGCCGTTGGCGGCGAGGAACCAGCTTATGAACCGCCATGGCCTCGGACAGCGTTGAATAGACCGTCATGCGCGGGTTCAAGGAGCCGTAAGGATCTTGGAAAATGATCTGCATGCGCCGGCGCAACGCGCGAATCCGCCCCCGGTTGAGATCGGTTATGTCTTCGCCGTCGAAAACGATTCGGCCGCCGGTAGGCTCGATCAGCCGCAGAATACAGCGTCCCGCCGTTGTCTTGCCGCTGCCGCTCTCCCCGACCAGGCTGAGCGTCTTACCCCTCGGAATGCTGAAACTGATATCGTCCACGGCGCGCACATATTCCGCCACCCGGCCGAACACGCCCCTGTGCACGGGGAAATGTTTCACCAAGTTGTGGACTTCCAACAAGGGGCCGTTCGCGGCGGGATCGGTGCTCATGGAGCGGCGGTCTCCTCTGGGATGCCCCGCGGGCGTCCCTGTTCGGCCATCACGGCGGCGTCGTGAAGCCAGCAGGCCACGCGGTGATCTTCGTCTACGGACTCAAGCGGGGGGACACGCTTCGGGCATACGTCCATGGCGTACCGGCAGCGAGGATGAAACCGGCAGCCCGATGGGAACCGCGCAGAGTTTGGCACCGTGCCCGGAATGGATTCAAGGTGTTGGCGTCCCGCCGACAATTTCGGAAGGGACCTGAACAACCCGAGCGTGTAAGGATGCTTGGGGGCCTCGAACACGCGGTCCATCGGGGCCTGCTCAATAATTTGCCCCGCGTACATGATGGCCACGTCCTCCGCGTTTTCCGCCACGATACCGAGGTCGTGGGTGATGAGCAACAGGGCCATCTGCTGCTCTTCTTGCAGGGAACGCAGCAGATTCAAGATCTGCGCCTGGATCGTCACATCCAGGGCCGTGGTGGGTTCGTCGGCGATGAGCAGCACGGGGTCACAAGCCAACGCCATGGCGATCATAACGCGCTGACGCATCCCCCCGGACATCTGATGGGGGTAATCGTCGACCCGTTCATCCGGCGAGGGGATGCCCACGCGTTCGAGCAGTCCGATAGTCTGTTGCCGGGCCTCCTCCTTTGAGACGCCCTTGTGCAGACGGATGGTGTTGGCGATTTGGCTGCCAATGCGGAAGACCGGATTCAAGCTGGTCATCGGCTCTTGGAAGATCATGGAGATCTTGTTCCCCCGGATGCGCCGCATCTCCTTCTCGGAGCGTTGCAGCACATCCTGGCCCTGGAAGAAGATTTGGCCCTCCACGATCTCGCCGGGCGGGCTTGGAACCAATCGGAGGATGGAAAGCGCGGTCATGCTCTTGCCGCATCCGCTTTCCCCCACCAAGGCCAGCGTTTCTCCCGCACGAATATCAAAGGAAACGTCGTCCACCGCCCGGGCCACGCCCGCGTCGGTGTGAAAATGGGTCTTCAAATTACGTACGCTAAGTATGGAGTCCCCTTGGTTCACGAATCCTCCTCGCGCTTAGAGCGAAGCAAAAGCCCTTCGCTTTGCCGGTTTTATTGCCTCAACCGCGGATCCATGGCGTCGCGGAGGCCGTCGCCCACCAAGTTAAACGAGCAGACGGTCACGAATATGGCGACGCCCGGAAAAGTCACCAGCCACCACGATCCGTCCGGCCGGTTGATGTACGTCTGGGATTGCGAAAGAATCTCGCCCCAACTCGGCGTGGGCGGCGGAGTGCCGAACCCCAAAAAGCTCAGGGCCGATTCCATGAGGATGGCGCCGGCCACGCCAAAGGTGGCGCTTACCAGTACCGGCGACAATGCGTTTGGAAGCAAATGGCGAAACATAAGGCGCACGTCGCTCACGCCCGTCGCCTGGGCCGCCGTGGCGAAATCGCTCTCACGCAGCTTGAGAAATTCACCGCGCACCAGCCGCGCAATCCCTGTCCACCCCAACACGCCCAGCACCGCCATGATAATGAAGATGTTCTGTTGCGGGACGAAGGCCAGCAGGGCGAGGATCAGAATAAGTTGGGGAAAGCACATCATGATCTCGATGAGCCGCTGAGCGGCGGCGTCCACCAAACCACGGTAATACCCGGCAAGCGAGCCTATGACGACGCCAATGGAGGCCGCAATGCCCATGGCCACGAAGCCGATGGACATCGAGATGCGGCATCCCCAAATCATCCGGCTGAGCACGTCCCGCCCCCGGTCATCGGTGCCAAGCCAATGGTCGCTGCTTGGCGCTTCGAGGCGCCGCCGCAAATCCACGGAGAGCGGGGAATGAGGCACCGGCGGCTGAACCATCGTGTCCCCTGCCCCGGGCTCCCAGCGTTGGAAGTTCATGTGGCGCAGCTCGGGGATATCCCGGACATTGACGAACCAATACGTCTCGCCGTCCATGTGCAGGTAGATGGGCTCTTCGTGGGCAAGGAACGGGGACAGCAGCGCCACCGCAAAGAGAACCAACAGGATGCACAGCCCCCCGACCGACATGCGGTTCTTGCGGAATTGCCGGGCGACCAGGCGCCAGTAGCCTTGCCTTGGCAACCGGCCGCCTGCCCGCTCTCCGCTATCCGCTTCCAGTTCCAGCGCGCCGGATTCGGGGTCCCTATCTATGTTCTGACCACCACTTTGGAGCATTAGTCGAATCGAATCCTCGGGTCAGCGATAGCGTACAAGATGTCCGACAGGATCAGCCCCGCCAAAGTCAAGAGCGCCGAGATGGAAAGGATGCCCATAATGACGGGGTAATCCCGCGTCAGCACCGCCTCGAAGGCGAGCATGCCCAGGCCCTGGATGCTGAAGATCCGCTCGATGATCACGCTGCCACTGATGAGCATGGGCAGCAAAGTCGCCATCAGGGTGATGATGGGGATCAGCGAATTGCGCATGGCGTACTTGAAGATCACCACCTTCTCGGAAAAGCCATACGCCCTCGCGGTGCGGATGTAGTCTTGCCGCACTTGCTCGATCATGCCCGCACGGGCGTAGCGCGACAAGGCGGCGAGGCCTGTATAGGTAAGGCAAAATACGGGAAGGACCAAGTGCCAGAGGTGGTCCAACAGCCACCAATGCCATGGGTAATCCTCCGCCCCGAAGCTGTGAAGCCCGTGAACGGGCAACCAATTGAAGAATTGACCACCCGCGAAGAAGAAAATGAGCAACATCGCCACCCAGAAAGAGGGAAGGCTGTAGAGAATGAAGAGCACCAGGGTGACGATCGTGTCTCCCCAACTCTGGCGATGGGTCGCGCTATACACGCCGACGGGAACGGAAATGATGTAGGTCAGAAAGATCGCGATGGCGCTCAGCTCCAGCGTGACCGGCAACCGCTCCGTGATCTTGTCGATAACAGGCCGTCCATCCCGAAACGACGCGCCAAAGTCCAGCGTCACGAGATCTCGCAACCAGTGAATATACTGGATATGGATTGGCTGATCCAGGCCGAACCGCGCTTGCATCTGCTCAACAATCTGTTCGGTCGCCGCGTCGCCTTCAAGGGCTCCTTCGGCCCCGTGGAGCATAAGGTAGACGGGGCTCCCCGGAGCGAGTTGGACCACCACGAACGTGATCAGCGTGATCCCGATAAACGTGGGGATAACCAATAGAAGTCGGCGTATCAGATAAGCTCTCACGAGTCTCCCGCTATGCTAGAGCGTACTCTCCCGCGCTCTCGGCGGTATTAGGACCGGCGCCAGACGCGCACACTCCTAATATTGCTGGAGTTCTTCCGGAACGAACCACTCCCGCATGTACGGACCGTAGGGATAAATCTCAATGCCGCGGAACCGCCGGTCCACGGCCAAAAGCGTCTCGCGGCAGTACATGAAGGTATATGGTTGTTCCTCGTGAACGATTTCATGGAACCGCCGGCACAACTCGGTGCGCCGATCCTCGTCGAACTCGACCCGCGCCTCTTCGATAATCTCGTCGGCCTCTTCGTTCACAAAATTCACGTAGTTCGAGCCCGCGTCGGTTTGGGATGAATGCCAAACTTGGTAGGGATCCGGATCCGGCGGCATGGACCAGCCCAATCGAACCGCGTCGAATTCCCGGCGATGCACGTTCTCAAGCAGGGTAGCGAATTCAAGACGGCGGATGCGCATGCGAATACCCGCGCGGCTAAGCTCCTGTTGAAACACCGTCGCTATCTGTTCGTCTTCCTGGGAATCCGCCGGGATTAGAAGTTCGAACTCAAAGGATTCACCGTCCTTGTCCCGGATGCCGTCGCCCGTGGAGTCCTCCCAGCCCGCCTCGTCCAAAAGCTCTTGCGCCCGCTCGGGATCAAACGGCAAAGGGTCGATTTCTTCATTATATTCGGGATTCTTGATGAAGAAATTCCCTGTAATGACTTCGCCCAACCCATGATAGATGGTGTCGAGGATTTCGTCGCGGTCCAGCAGCATCGTCATGGCGCGGCGGACCCGCTTATCCTCGAACTGGGGCCGCCGCATATTCCAGCCAATATAGGAATATCTGGGCTGATAATACGTATACTTGCGGAAACTCTGCTCGAATCGTTCCCCTTGGGCCCGGTTGACCCAGAGTTCCGGCGTCATTTCCATCGTATCAATATTGCCTTGTAGAAGCACCTGAAATGCACTATTGTCTTCTGTAATGAACATGAACAGACGCCGTTCAAGCGAAGGCTTCTCGCCCCAGTAGTCTTCGTAACGGGTAAGCGTGATCCGCTGGCCCGTGCGCCAGGAATCGAATTCGTAGGGACCAGAGCCAATGGGATCGCGGTCGTTGGGGTGCTGGTTGAAGTTGCCCTCGCCGTAGATGTGCTCGGGAACGATGGGCGTGCCGCCAATCATAACGAGATGGCGAAAATACGGCTTCTCACATTCTATCCGCACCGTGTAGTCATCAATAACCTCGACTTCCACAATATCCTCTAGATAGTTGCGCAGATGCGGAGCCATGACCTCGGGATCCAAGATGGTGTCGAACGAGAATTTCACGTCCTCCGCGGTCATTGGCTCCCCATCATGAAAGACCACGTCGTCCCGAAGATGGAACGTGTATTCCAGATTGTCGTCCGATATTTCCCAGTCATGGGCGAGGTTGGGCTCCATCTCAAGCGTTTCCGGATTGCGTTCCAAGAGCCCGTCGAAAATGAGTTCACCAATCTCCATGGCATACGCGTCGGTCGACGTGTATGGATTAAGGTGTTCGGGGCTGCTGGGCATGCGCATGATCAGCCAATCGCCATCGGCCCGCTCGTAATCGCGCTCCTCAGCTTCGTCCTCAGGGGGACCCGCTTCTCCAAAGCCTTCCGGCGGTTCGCATCCTGCTGTGAGAAGCCCAGCAGCAACGCCCGCCACCATAGCCCAACAGAGAATTATCGGCTTCGTGCGCATCAGTCTCTCCATAGGATTCGATTTTCAATTTCTCGCTTGCTTACCGTTTGAAACACGCAAGCCCGCCCGGTTACTCCTCAGCGGCCAAGGCGCGAATGGGCTCCTATCCTACCATAAGAAGACTTCAAACAAGAAAACGCTATGCTAACCTGATGAAGACCAAAACCTTAAC
>JBKHFO010000084.1:0-13494 GCA_046540175.1 Candidatus Hydrogenedentota bacterium | reverse complement strand
AAGAAAGGATCCCATGGAGTTTGATCGCGAGCAACTACGGACAACAGCGTGGCACGCTAAAGACCTTTCCTCCGTCTATGAGACGTTGGAGACCAGCAAGGACGGTCTGACCCAACAGGAAGCCGAACAGCGGCTGGGCGTTTTTGGCCCAAATACGTTGCGGCCTCCGAAAAAGCGCAGCGCCCTCGTCCGGTTTTTCGCGCATTTCCACAACATCCTTATCTATATTCTGCTCGCCGCCGCGGCGGTTACCGCTTCTCTCGGTGAATGGCTGGATACGTGGGTCATTCTCGGCGTGGTGGTGGTAAACACCGTAATCGGGTTTATCCAAGAGGGTAAAGCCGAAAAGGCGTTAGAAGCCATCGCCAAGATGGTGTCATTCGAGGCTACGGTGGTTCGCGATGGGTCCCCTCAGCGGGTTAATGCGGAAACCCTGGTCCCAGGGGATGTCGTGGTCTTGGAAGCGGGCGAAAAGGCGCCCGCCGATATACGCCTCATGGAAGCGCGGGAGTGCGCTATTGACGAAGCCGTACTCACGGGGGAGTCGGCCCCGGTCCACAAAGGGGTGGACCCCTTGGATCCCAAAACACCCGTGAGCGATCAAACCTGCATGGCGTTCTCGAGCACGCTGGTGACTGCCGGTACGGCGCGGGGCGTGGTGGTTGCCACCGCCAACGATACCCAAATCGGGCGAATCAGCGAACTCGTCGAGCAAAGCCAGGAAATCACCACCCCGCTGATGCAGAAGATCGAGGTGTTTGGCCGGATTCTCGCAGGGGTTATCGTAGGGGTCGCGGTCCTCACCTTCCTCTTTGGACTTCTCGTAGGCGAAGAAGACCCCGTAAATCTGTTCCTGGCGGCGGTGGCCATCGCAGTGGCGGCGATTCCGGAGGGGTTGCCCGCCATTATGACCATTACATTGGCCATCGGCGTGCAACGCATGGCCTCGCGCCGCGCCATCATCCGCCGCCTCCCCGCCGTGGACACGCTGGGCGCTATCACCACGATCTGCTCGGACAAGACCGGCACCCTTACCCGCAACGAAATGATGGTCCAGCGGATCTATGCTGGGGCCAATTCCGTCACCGTGAGCGGGGAGGGCTACGACCCGTATGTGGGTTCGTTCGTATGCGAGGGCGAACCCTTTGACTGCCAGAACCATCCAGCGCTGTTGGATGCATTGCGGGCGGGGTTGTTGTGTAACGACGGCTACTTGCGCCATAGTCCCGACACAGACTTGTGGGAACCCGTGGGAGACCCCATGGAAGGCGCCCTGCTCGTGGCCGCGCGGAAGGCGGGCTTTGACGAAACGGAGAAACAAAAGACTTGGCCGCGCGTGGATAGCGTGCCGTTCGATTCCAGCAAGCGTTATATGGCGACGTTGCACCATCCCCTGCACCGCGACCGTGAAGACCAGGCCATCATCTGCGTCAAAGGCGCGGTGGAACGGGTTCTTGAGATGTGCAGCCATCAGCGCAAGGGCGGGGGCGATGAGGAACAGGAAATCGATCCGGTTGATTGGTTGTGGTACGCGGAAGCTTGGGCGCGCGAGGGACAACGCGTCCTCGCCATGGCGTGGAAAACGGCGCCGTTGGACAAGGAAACCCTTGAGTCCGCCGATGTGGAGGAGGGTGGATTCACCATGTTGGCCATCGTGGGCATTATGGACCCGGTGCGTCAAGAGGCCGTCGAATCGGTGAACCTGTGCCGTAAGGCCGGCATCACGGTGAAGATGCTCACGGGCGACCACGCCTTGACCGCCACCGCCATCGGCGCCCAACTCGGCATCGGCGACGGCGAAACCGTCCTGCGGGGTGCGGATATCGAAGAAGCGCCGGATGAGGCGCTCGCCCAATATGTCCATGATGTGGATGTGTTTGCGCGGGTTAGCCCCGAACACAAACTGCGCCTGGTGAAAGCTTTGCAGGCCAATGGCGAAGTGGTGGGAATGACCGGCGACGGCGTAAACGACGCCCCCGCCTTGAAAAACGCCAACGTCGGCATCGCCATGGGGATAAAAGGGACCGAGGTCTCCAAGGAAGCCGCGGAAATGGTGCTCACCGACGACAACTTCGCAAGCATTGTCAACGCCGTCGAGGAAGGCCGCACCGTTTACACCAACCTGCGCAAGGCCATCCTCTTCCTGCTGCCCACGAACGGCGGCCAGGCGTTGACGATCATTGCGGCCATTATGTTGGGATACATCCTTCCCGTGACGCCGGTGCAGATTTTATGGGTGAACATGATAACGGCGGTCACCTTGGCGGTTGCGCTGGCGTTTGAACCGCCCGAGGCCGGCATCATGCACCGGCCGCCGCGCGATCCCGGCCAATCTTTACTCACTAAGTTTTTCCTGTGGCGCATTGGACTTGTTAGTGTTACGCGCGCTATATGTATTTTCGCTTTGTTCATCTGGATGCGCCACATCGAGATGGGAGACGCGTACGCGCGGACCGTCGCCGTAAACACTTTGGTGATGTTCGAGGTCTTCTATCTGTTCAACGTGCGGTACATGAAAGACTCCACCGTGAACCTCAAGGGTCTCGTGGAAAACCGGTTGGCCATCCTAGCGGTTTTGGTCGTGATTGCCGGGCAGCTACTGTTTTCGTACGCGCCCTTTATGCAAGCGTTGTTTGAAACGGCCGGTATTACGTTATTCCATTGGGTCATTCTGCTCATCGTTAGCGCCGCCTCGTATTTCCTCGTGGAGGGCGAGAAATGGTTCATTCGGCGCCGCGAGGCGGCGCTTGGCCGGGAGGTGGTTTCCTGAAGCCCCGGGCAGGGCGCGCGGGCGCCAAACGGAACAGGGGAAGCAACGGTCTTGCGTGCTCCATCATGGGGGGAGCATGCGCTAATTCGCCGGGAGAGCGGGGGAAATGAAAAACATGAGCCAAGCCAAGGGCGAGCGGGGGAAATCCTTTCATCAAGACAACGAGGCTACGCACATGGCCGTCTTGATGGCCTTGCCTCTCTTGCTCATTGTCACGGGATTGACCGTGGGGCTGACCATGGAATCCGTTGGGGATTTCTTGACGGGCTTGAAGGGCATACTGAAATCGCCCAGCATCCTTTTGACGGACTACCTGGCCGTTGGAGGCCTCGGCGCGACCCTCCTCAACGCCGGGACGTGCGGGCTCATCGGGTGTCTGATTATGATCGTCCTGCGAATCGAACCCAGCGGCCCCTTCATCGCGGCGATTTACACGGTCATTGGCTTCGCTTTCTTTGGGAAGAACCTCTTCAACATCTGGCCAATCTTCATTGGTGTCATGCTTTATGCGCGCGTGGAAGGCACTCCTTTGAAGAACTATGCGCTCATAGCCCTGTTTGGCACAACGCTGGCCCCGCTTGTTAGTTTCATCACGTTTGGGTCATGGCTCACGCTATCCGTTGGGGCTCCGCTGGGCATTGCGCTGGGGGTCGGCGCGGGTTTCGTCTTGCCGCCCTTGGCGTCTCACATGCTCCAGTTTCATAACGGATACAACATCTACAACATTGGATTCACGGGAGGAATGCTCGGTTCGTTTTTTATCGCGATCCTTCGAGGATTTCGTTTCGACATTGAGCCTGAACGGCTTTTGAACGATGAGTTTAGCGAGTGGCTTCAGATTTGCTTTGGCGCCGTCTTCGTTGCTTTCATCGCATTCGGGGTATGGCTGAGCCGAAGTGATATGCCCGCATTGCGCCTTGCGCTAGCAAACATTTACGCATCCTCCGGCCGTTTGGTAAGCGATTTCACCTCAATTGGGAATCACGCCGCCGCTTTTGTCAACATGGGGATAATGGGACTTGCCGCCACGGCCTTCACGCTCCTATTGGGAGGAGCGTTTGACGGGCCCGTTATTGGCGGCGTTCTAACCATGGTGGGGTTTTCCGCGTTTGGCAAACACCTCCGGAACTGTCTCCCCATCCTTTTTGGCGTCTTTGTGGCCTCTTTGTTCAAGTCGTGGGATGGAGGCACAACAGAACTCGTTATGAGTGGCCTGTTTGGCGCCACGCTTGCCCCCATCGCCGGTCACTATGGCATAGTGGCCGGTATAGTCGCGGGGTTCTGTCACTTGTCCGTTGTGATGAATGTCGCGGTTCTCCACGGTGGCGTCAATCTCTACAACAATGGCTTCGCGGGGGGGTTCGTGGCAGCCTTTCTGACGCCAATCATCGACGCGTTCAAAAAACGACAGAGCGCGCCAATGCGTTCTCCCTCCCAACCGCATGGGTAAGAACATGAAACACGAGATAAGCAAAGTCACGCGCATCATTGACGAAATCGTAAGCTACTTTCTCTATAAGGTGCAATGCCCCCGGTTTGGTCTTAACTACACCCAAACGGGGGAAGCGTGCATATTGGAATTCACTTTTTACTGTACCGATATTGCTCCTGAGACAATTACTTATATACGGAATAAACTTAAAGGCCGCCGTCAGCCTGAACTGGAGGATTACTACTGGCAATTAACGGGTGACGCGGAGGACGATAATGAACTGGCGTTGGTGTCCATGATGGTCGACGAAGCACGGCTGGAATATGGTGACGGCGGAGAAACCATTCGGCTCTGCCTGCGGCGCAATCGATAGAAAACGGCCGCAATCGCGGGATAGGGACGCAGCTCCAGGGAACAACATCGCCCTTGATTCTCCGGCACGGAGTTACTGTAGAAGCGGCGCCCTCGCCGCTTAAGGTGGTTGAGGCGCCGATCGGGTTAAGCGGCGAGGGCGCCGCTGCTACGTTTTCTAAACATCCCCCGCACGCCACGTTCTCCGGCGATTGCGAAAGCAGCCCTCCCAAAAGCAATCACCGCCCCGCGCGCTCCGTGAAGGAAGCCGCGCAGGGCGGTGTCTTATTCAGCAGTGCGCTTAGCACGCTTCTGGCTTATCCGAACAACGGCGCCAGCACCAGGCTCACCACGCTCATCAACTTGATGAGGATGTTGATGGAGGGACCCACGGTGTCCTTGAGCGGATCGCCCACGGTGTCGCCCACCACGGCGGCCTTATGCGCTTCGGAGTTCTTGCCGCCGTAGTTGCCTTCCTCAATGTACTTCTTGGCGTTGTCCATGGCGCCGCCGGAATTCGCCGAACTCAGGCCAAGGATCACACCAGCCGCAATGGCGCCCACCAGCATGCCCGCCAGGGCGTCGGCCCCGAGGATGCTTCCCATGAGGATGGGGGCGAGAACCGCCAGCGCCCCCGGAACCAGCATGCCGCGAATCGCGCCTTGGGTGGCGATGTCCACGCAGGTCGTGCTGTCAGGCAAGACGCCTTCCTTGCCTTCGCGCAGGCCGGGGATGCTCTCGAATTGGCGGCGGACCTCCATGATCATCATGTCCGCGCACCGGCCAACGGCCCGGAACAGCATGGACGAGAAGAACGAAGGCAGCATGGCGCCGATGAGAACGCCCGCAAGGACTTGGGGATCCAGTAGACTCACGTCCGCCGGCGAAAGACCGGTCGCGAGCATGTAGGCGCTCAACAAGCCAATCGCGGTAAACGCGGCGCTGCCGATGGCGAAGCCCTTGCCAATAGCGGCGGTGGTGTTGCCCACGGCGTCGAGTTCGTCGGTGATCTCGCGCACCTTCGGATCAAGATGGCTCATTTCCGCAATGCCGCCGGCATTATCGGCGATGGGACCGTAGGAATCCACGGCCACGACCATGCCCGTCGTGGCGAGCATGCCCAAAGCCGCTACGGCAACGCCGTATACGCCGCACAGCCAGTAGGCCAACACAACGGCTATGGCTAGGATTAGAAGTGGAACGACCGTGCTCTGCATGCCAACGGCCGTGCCTTCGGTGATCGTGATGGCCGGGCCAGACTGGGACGCCTTGGCGATGCCTTTGGTGGGAGCATACTTACTGGACGTGAAGTACTCGGAGATGAATCCCACGAGCGAACCGGCCACAATGCCCAGCACGGCCGCCATGAAGGGTCCCCACCACTCCACCGTGACGCCTTCCCGGTCCGGATGTTCGAAGGACTGGCCCCAGAAATAGGCAAATACGCCAATGCCGATGAGGGTTAGCACCGCACTAATGTACGTGCCGTTCATCAGCGCCTGCTGGGGATTGGACTGGGCGAACCGCTTGACAAACAGCACGCCCACAATCGAAGCGATAATGCCCACGGAGGCGAGAATGAACGGGAAGGCCCGCAGAAACTCCCCTGCTTCCTCGCCCGCCGCGGCGTGCATGGTGAACGCGATCGCCAAGCTGGCGATGATCGAGCCCACGAAGGACTCCAAAAGATCGGCGCCAAGGCCGGCTACGTCGCCCACATTGTCGCCCACATTGTCGGCGATCACGGCGGGATTCCGGGGATCGTCCTCCGGAATGCCGGCTTCCACCTTGCCGACGAGGTCCGCGCCCATGTCAGCGCCTTTCGTGAAGATGCCGCCGCCGCTGCGGCCGAACAGGGCCACCAGCGAAGCGCCCATGGCGTATCCATTGACAATCACGGGATCCCCGTTGAATAGCCGGTACACAATCACCAAGCCAAGCAAGGCGACGCCAACCACGCCGAGGCCCATGACCGCTCCGCCGCTCATGGCCACGTTCAGGGCGTAGCGCACGCCGCCGGACTCAGCGGCCGCGGCCGTGCGGGCGTTCGCGCGCGTGGCGATGTACATGCCGAGAAATCCGGCGCATCCGCTGGCCGCCGCGCCCACCACAAAGGCGACGCCGGTCTTCCAGCTCAATAGCAGTTCCTCGTCTATGAAGCCGATCGCCGTGAGCAACAGAAAGATGACGGCCACGAAAACGCCGATGTACCGGTATTCCCGCTGCAAGAACGCCATGGCCCCCTCCTGCACCATGGAGGACAGTTTGGCCATATGCTCGGTGCCTTGAGATTGCCCAAGCACATAACGGGCCAGATAGACCACAAACGCGAGCGCGGCCACCGCCGCTATGATTGATACCCACAGGAAATTCACCATCAGTGGCTCCTTTCGTTACGAATCCCTGGCGTCATCCGCGGCCATACCCCACGCTCCCAGGCGGGAAGCCGGCGTTAGACACGCGGATAGCCCCCAAAAACACACTATGAATTTGAAGGGATACTGCCCCCGGCGGGCCACCATCGGCCTACCCCCGGGATACCCCCATCACCTGCAACGCGGCCCGAGCCGCATTTTGTTCGGCCTCTTTCTTGGAAGAGCCCAAGCCGCGTCCCAAGGCTTGCGACTCGATGATGACCTCGACCTCAAACTCCTTGCGGTGGTCGGGACCTTCTTCTTGGATGACGCGAAATTCCGGAAGCCCCTTTTGTTCACCTTGGCAATACTGCTGAAGCCTGGACTTATAGTCCCAGTCCAAGGGCTGCTCCAACGCTTCCCGGAAATGCCCCGCGAAAAGACGCCGGACCATGGCCGACGCCGTTTCCCAGCCTTGATCCAGATAGACCGCCCCGATGAGCGCCTCCACGCAATCCGCCAGCAATGCCGGCCGGTTGCGGCCTCCGCTTTGCTCTTCCCCTTTCCCAAGCCGTATGGCCGGGCCCAGCTCGATTTGTTCGGCCACCTCGGCCAAGCGCCGCCTGTTCACGACATGGGCGCGCATCTGACTGTACTCGCCGGGCGACCGGCCGGGAAGCTGCTCAAGCAGATAATCCGCCACGGCGAGCCCCAGGGCGGCGTCACCCAAAAACTCGAGCGACTCGTAGTCCCGCCCCGGAAAGTCGCCTTGAGCCGTGACAGAGGAGTGGGTCAAGGCCTGCTCGATAAGGGTCTCGTCCTTAACCTGCACGCCCAGATGCCGCAAGACGCGCTCGACGGCCTCGTCCCCCTTCGCCTCATTCATATCGTGCTATAACAAGCGAGCTATTGTGGCCCCCAAACCCTAACGAGTTCGACATGGCGAAATCAATCCGAGCTTCGCGGGCTTCATTCGCCACAATGTTGATGTCGCATTCGGGATCGGGCGTATCGTAGTTAATGCTGGGCGGAAGCACCCCATCACGCACGGCCAACAGGCACGCCAGCGCTTCGACCGCGCCGGCCGCGCCGAGGAGATGGCCAATCATGGACTTGGTGGAACTCACCGGCGGCATGGCCTCCCCGAAAACAGTCTTCAAGGCCAAGGTTTCGGCCGCATCGTTGAGCTTGGTGCTCGTGCCGTGCGCGTTGAAATAGCCAATGGCGCTGGGCTCAACGTTTGCGTCTTCCAACGCCAAGCGCATCGCGCCCGAGGCGCACGAACCGTCCGGGCGGGGCGCCGTGATGTGATAAGCGTCACACGTGTCCGCCATGCCGGCGATTTCGCCAAGGATTTCCGCCCCGCGCTTGCGGGCGTGCTCCTCGGACTCCAGCACGAGCGCGCCCCCACCCTCTCCCATCACGAATCCGTCGCGGTCACGGTCGAAGGGACGGCTCGCCCGCTCCGGCTCATCGTTGCGGCAGGACAGGGCCTTCATGGCGGAGAAACTGGCCATGCCAAATGGTACGATGGACGCCTCAGCTCCACCGGCCACCATCACATCGGCCCGGCCATTGCGGATGGCCATCGCCGCGTCGCCGATGCTTTGCGCGCCCGAGGCGCACGCGGAAACGACGGCTTCGTTGGGGCCTTGAAGCCCCAACCGGATGGCCACCTCGCCCGAGCCGATATTCGCAAGAAGCTTGGGGATCGTAAGCGGAGACACGCGGCGGGCGCCGCCTTCCAGAAAGCGATTCATTTGCTCCTGAAACGTGAACAGCCCGCCGATGCCGCTGCCCATGGTCACGCCGCACCGCATCGGATCTTCCTTGTCCAGATCGACGCCGGCTTGCTCCCAAGCCTGGAGGGCGCTGCACAATGCCCAAACCGAATACTGATCAGAACGGCGAATGTCTTTGCTCGTCATGCCCGGGGGGACACAATGCTCGGTCTGACCCGCGATCTGCGAGGGCAATTCCGAGGGATCAAAGTAATCGATTCTCCGAATGCCCGGTCGCCCCTCACAAATGGACTTCCAAAAGGTTTCTGTATCGTTGCCCACCGGAGACACGACTCCGGTTCCTGTCACAACTACCCGTGTTCTCATGCGACCTCTGCGATATCAAAGAGATAATGGCGCCCAGCCCGCCCCTCCGCGGCGGCACTCGGGCTGGGCATGGGTCAGTACGAATGGAATTGCACGCGGCCGGGTTGGAACGCGACCCCCGGAACGCGCGGATACGGGGCTATTACACCTTGTTTTCGATGTAGCGCACTGCGTCGCCAACCGTCTGAATCTCGTTGGCGTCGTCTTCAATGTTGATACTGTACTCTTCTTCCAAAGCCATCAACAACTCGGTGATGTCAAGCGAGTCGGCGCCGAGATCTTCAATAAACTTGGCGTTATCCGTCACCTTGTCCTCGCTGCACTCCAACTTCTCGCATATGATGCGCTTTACAGTGTTTGACACACTGGTCTCGTTGCTCATTCGTTTCACCTCCCTATATGTCTGGTAACGTAATATGGTTTCATCGCGCTGGGCCGGCGGACCAGCGGCAAAGTGATGGGGATTATAGCAAGGTTCAAAGCGGATTTCTACCCAGTTTTGGCGGCGCCGGGCATTAGCCTGCAAGAAAAACAAACTACCCCCCGCTGAACCCCAGCCGAGGCGCTTGCGCCGGGGATTCAGCAGGGGCCTCACTAAGGAAGAGGATCGTTCATGGCAAGCGTTTTGTAACGCGCTGTTGTCTTTCGCTGGGCGTTGAAAATGCTGACGGCGACCACATCTCATCCCGCCAATCCGTCCTTCATGGCCGAAAGGCCGCACCCGCTTACGGGAAACGCCGATCCGGCCCTTCACGCATAAACCGGCGCACATCCTTTTCGCTTACTTCGTTCAGACGCTCAAAGCACTCTTCAAAACGCTCTCGCCGCTCCGAACGCGACATATCGGCCCACTTATCACGAAGTTCGCGGAGCCTTTCCATGTCCTTTTCGCGGAGACGCGGAGCATCCTGCGCGCGAACCTCCACACCCACTCGCGGGAAACGCCGGTCCGGCCCTTCACGCACAAACCGGCGCATATCCTCTTCGCTTACTTCGTCAAGACGCTCAAAGCGATCTTCGAAACGCTCTCGCCGCTCCGAACGCGACATCTCCGTCCAATGTTCTTGAAGCTCACGCACTGTTTCCATGCGGCGGTCTCCCATCCAAGGGAGCCGCTTTTCCCAAACATCGTCTTTACGCGCCGCGTCCTCAGCCTTCTCCGAGTTGGCGCCGCGGCGCTCCAAGCGTTCCCGCCGCCTTTCATCGGGGCCGGCCTCTCCTTCGCCCTGGCGGCCGGGGAACAAACCATGCTCCCGGAAGAATTCACGCTGCTCCTTGGGATCCATCTCCTCAAGCTTCTCGTGGAAGGCGTGGATGGACATATGAGGCAACTCGCGGGCGCGTTCCACGAGCCGCTCCACATCTTCTTCGCTCACATCGTCAAGACGTTCAACGCGATCTTCAAACCGCTCCCGCCACTCCGAACGCGGCATCTCCGGCGAATGCTCCCGAAGCCTGCGCACCGTTTCCGAGCCCCGATCTCTCATCCAAGGGAGCCGCTCTTCCCAAACATCGTCTTTACGCGCCGAGTCCTCAGCCTTCTCCGAGTTGACGTCGCGGCGTTCCTCCCACCGCTCGCGCAATTTGCGGATGCTTTCTCGCCAAACTTCGGGCACTTCTTCGCCCACGAACTCAAATAGGCGTTCCAAGCGTTCCCGCCCCTGTTCGGCCTCCACGTCGTCCAGATCCTCGACCATGCGTTCAAGACGTTCGCGCACAACCTCGCGTTCTTCCTCGCCGATGCCTTCGCGCCGCCCGCGGGACTGCTCCTCTCTCTCTTCCCTACCCGCCTCGGGACGGTCGCGCCGCCTCTCATCAGGGGCGGCCTCACCTTCATCCCGGCGGCCGGGGAACAAATCATGCTCCCGGAAAAACTCACGCCGCTCCTTGGGATCCATCTTTTCCAGCTTCTCATGGAAGGCGGGGGGCATCCGGCGTAAGTCCCGGGCGCGTTCGACGAGCCGGCGCATATCCTCTTCGAATTCCGGCATGAAGAGGTAAAAGCGAGCCTGTTGTTTAGCGTCGAAGTCCTCTGTGATTTCCCGGTACCCGTCCCTTTGATGCAAGATTTTCTTACCTTCTAATTCAAGGGCCTTATCGAGCATCTCTGAGACCGTATCTTCGTCCTGGTCTTCACGCAGGGCGCGGCGCAACTCGTGACGGGCCTCTCCGAGTTCCCGTTGCAGCTCGCGATACTCTTCCTCGTGCGCCTCAATGCGTTGGACCACTTTCCCGGTTTCTTGCTCGTCCAGGTCCAAGGTCTCCGCAAGGCGATGAATTCGCACACGCTGCATCGCTTCGCGGGCTTCGCGCGGAGGCCGGCGCGACCCGCGCTCGTCTTCGCCACGCTCCGAATCCCGGCGACTCTCGGGCGGATCATCCCAGTCCGGCCGGTCATCCCTGGCCTCAGCCTCCCGGGTATCCGCCAACAATCTCACAATCGGGGTATTCGTCCCTGCAAAGAGGGGACTGTCATCGTTACGTTCGCTAGCTAACACGAACGGACTGCTTGGGGTTTCTGGTTCGGGCTGTGCGGCGGCGCTCAACGCCCCCATCAGCAGCACAGCCGCTGCGGCCAAACCTGCCACTATCTTCATGGTAAATACGCTCCTTTTACGGGCTCCATGACCCTTGGTCATAGGTCGCGAGGAGTTCAACAAAGATATCCGCCGACTCCTCATCCAACGTTTCAACGAGTTCATCCACATCTTGCTCGTCCTCGTACGCCGCCGGCATGGTCTCTTCCACCTCAGGGTCCGCCGCCATGGTAAGCAGGACATCGAGATAGGCTAGCTCATCAACAAACTGGTCTTGAGAACCTTCCGCAGGGAACGTCTCTTCCATTTCGCCGAGCCAGGCCTGTACAAGCGGCTCAACGTCACTCGCGGTTTCTTCATCACTCAACGGCGTTTGCGCTTCTTCAAACTCCAACACAGCGAAGACCCCAAGACCCGCGCACAACAACACTGCCGCGGCTGAGGCCGCCAACGCCCACGGATACCGCTTTGCCCACCCCTTGCTGGGTTGGGCTTGTTCCCGTACGGCGCCCATTACGCGCGCCGCAAAACTTGGCCCCACCTTCTCCTGGGGCGTCTCCCGCAGAAAAGCCTGCATACTCTCCAGCTGGCTGTATACCCGGGCGCACTCCGAACACTCCTGGAGGTGCTGCTGAATACGGCCGGCGCGGCGCGCCTCTCCATCAAGATAAGTAGAAAGCTCTTTCAAGGATACATGCTTACTCATAGATCCAGCGCCCCCATTTCCAGAAGATGTTGCCGGAGTTGTTCGCGGCCCCGCGCCAGCCGGCTCTTCACCGTGCCCGGCCGGCACCCGATTATCGCCGCAATGCCCTCGTAATCCATGCCTTCCAACTCTCTCAAGACGATCACTTCCCGGTGATCGGGACTCAAGCGTTCCAACGCCCGATCCACAAAATCCGTGATCTCGTTTCTTCGCGCACCATGCGCGCCGCTGGGCCCGCCCACCCCCAAGCGGGTTTCCTCCAAAGGAACCGCTTTGTCACGGCCCCGGCTCCGGCCATCACGCAGATGGTTCAGGGTCCGGTTTCGCGCAATCGTAAACAGGTACGTTGAAAACTTCGCTTTGGGCCTCAAACGGTGCAATGTCTGGTACAAACGCAAAAAGCTTTCCTGCGCGAGATCCTCGGCATCCTCGCGCGACCCCGTCATACGGCTGCAAAACCGCACGACCGGCTCCTGATAACGCTCCACCAGGACCTCAAAGGCCGCTATGTCGCCACTGCGCGCCTCCGTCACCAATTCCCAGTCTGACAGGTTTTGCATATCGTGCCGTGCCAGTCTCTACATCGTTAAACCCGCTTGGCGGCGGGAAGTTCCGTCCGCCCACATGGTGTTTCCCGTGTTCGGAAGGCCATCATCCGCCACAAGCTCTTGTCGCGTCACGTAACACGTCCAGCATATCATTGAAGCAATCGATTTCCCATTTGGCGAATCTGCGCTTTGCGGCCCAGACACGGTCCCGGCGCCAATCGCGCCGCTTGAGGTCATCCGCCGCCGCCGGCGCCTGCGTTTAACATCCGTGTAACGTGTCTCCCGGCCACTCTGGTATCATTCCATAATGCAACAAGAGTACCCCAAATGACCTATCGCTTGCGCTTTACAGTGGCCGCGGCGGGCAGCGCCCTGGTCCACCTCCTTCTCATCGCCCTGATGGACGCCTTGCCGGAGCCGCCGAGCCCCGAACCAACGCCGCCTCCAGAGCCCATCGTGTTCGAACTCCCGCCAGAGGAGGAGGCCGAAGAGGCGCCCGGCGAGTTGGCGCGCCGCCTCATCGACGCCATGGGACCGCCGGAGGAACCGGTGGAGGACACGGACCTTATCGCCGAACAGATGAGCCGTGCGGCGGACCCCTTTGACGTCATGGGCGATGAGCCCCGGCCGTTCTTCGAGGACCCCGCTGAGTTCGATGAACTTGGCGCCCCGCCCACAGACCCCGCTG
>JBKHFO010000083.1:0-13541 GCA_046540175.1 Candidatus Hydrogenedentota bacterium | reverse complement strand
GGGGGGTAGTTGAATGATGGGCGCCGTAAACCGGTACGGCTTGTACGCACCGAAACAGAACAGGGGAGGTTATCAAATGGCATTCACGGGTTCGCGTAGAGATTTTCTGAAAGTGGCCGCCGCGGGGGCGGCGGGTATGGCGCTAAAGACCGCCACGGGGAGCGTGGCGCAGGCCCAGGACGCGAATGGCCGCCCGCCCAATTTCGTGGTGATCTTCACCGACGACTTTGGCTGGGGGGATATCGGGGCGTTTGGCCATCCCACCATTCGCACGCCCAATCTGGACCGGATGATTTGGGAAGGACAGAAGTGGACGAGTTTTTACGTGGGGGCGTCGGTGTGCACGCCGAGCCGCGCCGCCTTGATGACGGGGCGCTACCCGATTCGCAGCGGCATGTGCTCGGATGACCGGCGCGTGCTGTTCCCGAACTCGAACGGGGGATTGCCGCAATCGGAGCTGACCATCGCGGGCGCGCTGAAGGAAGCGGATTACGCGACGGCGTGCATCGGCAAATGGCACCTCGGGCATCTGCCGGAGTTCTTGCCTACGGAGCACGGCTTCGATTATTACTACGGCATTCCGTACTCCAACGACATGGATGCGGATCCGCCGGAGGGGATGAATCACCGGGAGTCGGTGCTCGAACCAGAAAGCGAGCATTTCAATGTGCCGCTGATGCGCGATGAGGAGACCATCGAGCGGCCGGCCGATCAGACGACGATCACGAAGCGGTTCACCGAGGAGACGGTCGATTTCATCCGGGAGCATCAGGATGAACCCTTCTTCGTGTATCTCGCGCACAACATGCCGCACGTGCCGCTGTTCCGTTCCGAGGAGTTCGAGGACGTCTCCCGCGCGGGGCGCTATGGCGATGTGATCGAGGAGGTCGATTGGTCGGTCGGCCAGGTGATGGAGACCCTCGAAGAGCTTGATCTGGCGGAGAACACGCTGGTGCTGTTCACATCGGACAACGGCCCGTGGAGCCTGCTCCGCGCGTACATGCTGCACGCCGGCTTACCCGGACCGTTGCGGGGCGGCAAGGGAACAACGTGGGAGGGAGGCGTGCGCGTCCCCACCGTGTTCTGGTGGCCGGGAACCGTCGAGCCGGGGACCGTAATGGAGATGGGCGCGACGATGGACATGCTGCCTACCTTCGCCGCGCTGGCGGGCGTGTCGTTGCCCGATGACCGCGTGTACGACGGCCATGACTTATCGCCGGTGCTGCTCGGAGAGGGCTCTAGTCCACGCGACAGTCTCATCTACTACCGGGGCGAACAGATTTACGCCGCCCGCAAGGGATCGTACAAGGCCCACTTTATCACCCAGGGCGCGTATGGCAGCGGGGAACCGCGTGAAGAGCACGACCGGCCGCTATTGTACAACCTCGACATCGATCCCCCGGAACGGGAAGACATGGGGGACGAACACCCCGAAATCATCGCGGAGATTGAGGAGATGGTGGAACGGCACAAAGAGGGGGTGGAGCCCGTCGAGAACCAGTTGACGAAGTAGGGGGGGAATAAGGCCGGAGGCCCTGTTCGCGGGAGCGCCTCCGGCCTTGTCTACTTGGTCTGTCTTGTTTCGAGCGGGTTAGTCCAACTCTTTGATGAAAATGTTCCGGCACTGGATGAGCGACGGGCTGCTCTGCCATTCGCCGTCTTCCATGTGGCCGTGGCTCTGAATGCCGATGGGACCGCTCTCGGGGAGTCCCGGCAGCTCGGCCTCGTCGATGACTTCAAAACCGTTCAGGTGCACGGTCACGACATTGTCCACCACGCGGATCTCGAACTTGTTCCACTCGCCGATATCGTTGTCGGCATTGCGCTTGGGCGTGACGGCGGCGCGGACTTCATCGGACACATCGCCGTCCGTTCGGTAGCCCCAAAACTCACCGGACCCAATCGGCCAGCACCAGATATTGACTTGGGCCTTGGGATATCCGCGGGGGAGAATCCCGGAATCCGAGTCGGGAATCGCCACCGTGATGGGCTCGCCGTTCTCGTCCAGCTTTGTTGTGCCGTCCGGCTTAATGATGGGAACAGACGGATTCACCCAAGGCGTTTCCTTCAAGCGCCATTCGATGTGCAGCTCGAAGTCCTCGAACTCCTCCTCGGTCCACAGGTGCTTTTCCCCCGGCGCCTCGCTTTGGGCGTCATAGTCAATCACCCCATCAATCACCTGCCAATGCCCGCCGTCGCCTTCGGGCACGACCCAGCCCGTGAAGTCTTCCCCGTTGAACAGGGAACGGAACCCTTCCGGCGGATCGTCTTGTCCGTGGGCCACGCCGCCAAGAAACGCCATGGCGGCCACGGCCATGATGCCTAGACTCCAACGTACGTGCTTGAACTTCATTATCTTGTCTCCTCTTCGGTTGCAAAAAGGCGCGTGAATCCGCCCGGTGCGCTGGAAGGCGCCGGGCCGATCACGCGTCACGGCCGGCGGTTAGCCGGTTACGTAGCGGTTTAGAATGTTACGCAGGTACTCCTCGCGTCCGGAAGCGTTCTGGATGGGTTCGTTCTGCATGGCGTGTTGCTCCAACTCTTTGAAGCCCACCTTGTTGTTCACGATGTCCGCGCCGATACCGCTCTTGTAGCTGCTGTAACGTTCGTCGATGAACTTGTCCAGAGGTCCGTCTTGTATCAAACGATGCGCGTTTTTCAAGGCCCGGGCGAACGTGTCCATGCCCGCGATGTGGCCATGGAACAGATCGATGGGCTCAAAGGAAGGCCGGCGAAGTTTGGCGTCAAAATTGAGGCCGCCCGTCGTAAAACCACCGGCCTTGAGAATTTCATACATGCCAAGGGTGGCGGCGTAGACGTCGGTGGGAAGGTGGTCAGTGTCCCAGCCTAGCAGCAGGTCGCCTTCATTAGCATCGACGCTTCCCAACATGCCGCGCGTCCGCGCGAGGTGCAACTCGTGTTCGAAGGTGTGACCCGCCAGGGTGGCGTGATTGGCCTCCACGTTGATCTTGAAGTCCTTGTCCAGGCCGTAGTGCTCCAGAAAACCGAGCACGGTGGCCACGTCGAAGTCGTACTGGTGTTTGGTGGGCTCCTTGGGCTTGGGCTCGATGTAGAATTGGGCTTTCATGCCTAGTTGCTTCTTGTAGTCCACCGCCATGTGGAAGAAGCGGCCCAGGTTATCCAGTTCCAGGCCCATGTCGGTGTTGAGC
This sequence comes from Candidatus Hydrogenedentota bacterium, assembly GCA_046540175.1. Classification (GTDB taxonomy): domain Bacteria; phylum Hydrogenedentota; class Hydrogenedentia; order Hydrogenedentales; family SLHB01; genus SKRY01. The sequence continues at coordinate 10,371 of JBKHFO010000083.1, read as the reverse complement.
AAGGTCTCGTAGCCTTCCCGGCCGCCCCAGAACGTGTAGCCGTGCCCATTGAGTTCGTGGGTGATTTCCATGGCCTTCTTTACCTGCGCCGCGGCGTAGGCAAAGACGTTGGCGTTGCACGAGCTGGCGGCCCCATGGACGAAGCGTGGATTGGCGAAGAGGCAGGCCGTGCCCCAGAGGAGTTCCACGCCCGTTTCCTTCTTGAGTTCCTTGAACAACTCCGTGATTTCGTCGAGACGCCGGTTGGTCTCCTTCAGGCTGTCGGCCTCGGGGGCGATGTCCCGGTCGTGGAAGCAGAAAAAGCCCACGCCGAGCTTCTGGAAAAACTCGAACGCGCCCCGCGCCCGCGCCTTGGCCTTCTCCATGGGGTCAGCGATATCGTCCCAGGGCCGGATCATCGTGCCCACGCCAAAGGGGTCCGCGCCCGTGCCACAGAAACTGTGCCAATAGGCCACCGAGAAGCGCAGATGCTCCCGCATGGTCTTGTCCCCAACCTTTTCCTCCGGATTATAGTGCTTGAAAGCGAGGGGATTGTCGGATTCCGGCCCCTCGTACTGGATTTTGGGGACGTCCTTAAAGAATTCGTTCATGGTATAACCTCCTTCCGGTTGTTGATAGGGCAGCGATTAGGGCATGAGAATAGCACAGCATGCCCCGGCATGTCAGCAAAGGCTTGGCTCATTGGGCTCGGCATTCCGTAAAGCGAGATGCCCAAGAGTAGGGAAGGCGTAGTGGGGTGGACCCTCTTTTAAGCTGGTGTCTCCCCGGAAGCTGAACGTCCCGATACCGCTGCTCGCAATAGAAGCGCCCGGTGGGTTGGCGTACGCGTGCCGCCATCCACCGGGCGCAGAATGAACCGAGGGTGTAAGCGTTAGACCTCATCCGGGGAGGGGATATCGAACTCGCTCCGGCGGGGGTCGCGGAGCAGTTCGTTGGCCTCGTCCGCGTGTTCGCCGACACACTGTTCGGTTTCGCCGTCGAACTCAAGCCACGGTCCCACGACGTACTCTGCCTCGTCTTCCGGTAAGCCGACGCCGTCCCGCATCACCTCGTGGATTTTCATGAACTCCTCGTAGGCGAGTTCGTTATCGCCAAACCGGCCCGCCTTTTCATTAAAGGGAACCTTTTCGCCTAAGCGGTGTGAAATGTTCATGAGATGGCCCATCGTGCAGCTGTAGTGAGCGTCCAGCGGGCTACCGTTGACCATTTCGGGATCGTTGGCCTTACACGCTTCCACAAAGCTGCCCCAGCGTCCGCCAGGGGTCACGTTAATCTCGTCCACATCCACCTCGTAGGGGCCTCCGTTGTCGCCGGCAATGTACTCGCCGTCGTCCATCAGGCGGCCGCCATCCTCGAAGTAGAAGCGGTTCTCCACTTCATGCTGGTACCCGTCGTAATCCACATTGCGGACGTTGAAAAACACCTGTTGGCCGTTGGCGAACTCGGCGATGGCGAATTGAGTATTCGGGGTTTCGCCTTGGTCGTCCCACACGAAACGGCCGCCAAGCGACATCACACGCACTGGGTGGGTATGTTGCACTTCGGGGTCCAAGGCCCAATAGGCCACGTCCAATTGGTGGGTGCCCTGGTTGTTCAAGTCGCCATTACCCGTGGGCCAAAACCAATGCCAATCGTAGTGGACATAGTTGTCGTGGTATTGGTCAATCATCGCCGGCCCGCGCCACAGATTCCAGTCGAGATGGTCCGGCGGGTCGGAGGGCTCGGCGTGGCCAATGCCGCCGCGGGACTTGCACGCCAAACCATGGGACACTTTCAAGCGGCCATAGCGGCCCGAGCGAATCTCAGCGATCTGATCCGCGCGGCCTTGGCTGCTGCGTTGCTGGGTGCCATGTTGAACGACGATCCCATGCGCTCGCGCCGCTTCGAGGGCCACCCGCCCTTCATAGACGTCGTGGCTCATGGGTTTTTCAACGTAGACGTGTTTGCCCGCTTGAGCGGCCCAGACGACGATGAGGGAGTGCCAGTGATTAGGGGTGGCGACGGAAATCGCGTCGATGCTGTCGTCCTCTAACATTCGCCGGACGTCCGTCTCTCCACGGACCGTGTAGGCGTCTTCAACCCGGTCCTGGAGTCCACCTCGGCGGTCCTCAAGCACGTTCTCGTCGGGATCGACCAAACAGACGACCTCCACGTCGTCCCGCGTGGAAAGGCCATTGATATGGTTGCGCCCTTGGCCGTTCACACCACAAACGGCCACGCGTAACCGGTCGTTCGCTCCAACCACGCGGTCGCGCTTTGTGCCCGCGAACACCAATGCGGCGCCCGCCGCGCCGGCGCTGCCCTTCAGAAATTGACGCCGATTCATTGAACCTCTACGCGTATCGGATCTCATACCCTACTCCTTTCTGTCCATCAGCGGACGTATACTCCGCCCCCTTAAGCATTCATTAAAACATGGGAGGGGACGAATCTTCTTCTAACCCCCACTATGCCGAAAGCCCCCACCCGAAATCAATAGATACAGCTGATTACCCGTATACACTGCTCTCGGGTACTCTTGTGGAGCTGGACAAGCCGTGTAGGCCTCAGCCAGAGCCCTCAATCGCCGGATAACTCAGCCCAAGCCGCGTTGTCCGCGTTTGGAACAGGAAGTTGCTCTCACCCAAATAGGTGAGACCGTAACGCCGGCATCTTGCCGGCATTCGTGCCCGGTCCAAAAGGCCGCGCTAGAGGGGCCAACCCCTTACCCGGCGATTGAGGGGAGGGACAGTACTTGTTTCGTCTTACCCACGAAAGGTACCCTCTCAAACCGGTTGTTGTAAAGAAGTTCGGGCTGGCCGCGATTGTGTGTTCAAGGCCGGTTCGTGTGATTCACTGTTTGCCGAAAACGGACGGGAAATCGGTTCAATATTGGGAGTGGCGCATGATGGAGTTCAAGCGAAGCGAAGCATTGTGGCGGGAAGCGAACCGTGTGCTGGCCGGGGGCGTGAACAGTCCGGTCCGCGCTTTCGCGGCTGTTGGCGGCCACCCGTTCTTCGCGAAAGCGGGGAAAGGGGCACGGCTGTATGACGAGGACGGGAACGAGTTCGTGGATCACGTGCTGTCCTGGGGACCGCTCGCCGCGGGCCACGCCCATCCCAAGGTGGTCGAAGCTGTGACGAAGGCCGTGGAGAAAGGCTCCAGCTTTGGGACGCCGACGGAATCGGAGACGCTGCTCGCGGAAAAACTCGTGGCGCACGTGCCGTCCATCGAAAAGCTGCGCCTCGTGAACAGCGGGACCGAGGCCACCATGAGCGCCATCCGGCTGGCGCGGGGCTATACGGGGCGGGACCTCTGCGTGAAGATGGAGGGGTGCTTCCACGGCCACGCGGACGGTCTGCTCGTGAAGGCGGGCAGCGGGGCGGCGACATTTGGAACACCCACAAGCCCCGGTGTTCCGGAAGCCTACGCGTCGTGTACGCTGACCGTCCCCTTCAACGATGTGGAGGCGATTGAAGAGGCGTTCGCCGCCCATGGCGAGCGCATTGCCTGCGTCATCCTCGAGCCGGTGGCAGGCAACATGGGCCTTGTCCCGGCCGAGCCCGCGTACTTGAAACGATTGCGCGCCTTGACGAAGGAAGCGGGAAGCCTGCTCATTTTCGACGAGGTCATGTCCGGCTTCCGGGTGAGTCTCGGCGGCGCGCAAGCGCGGTATGGCGTCACGCCGGACCTGACGTGCCTGGGCAAGGTAATAGGCGGAGGCATGCCAGTCGGCGCGTACGGCGGTCCCGGTTCCATCATGGATTACCTGTCGCCCACGGGCGCGGTCTACCAAGCGGGCACGTTGTCGGGGAACCCCTTGGCGACGGCGGCCGGCCTAGCCACGCTGGAAGTGCTTGAGGAGCCCGGCGTATTCGACTCGGCGGAGGCCCGCATGAGCCGGCTATGCGATGAGTTGGGAAACCTGGCCCAGGAAGCGGGCGCCGCCGTCTCGCAAGGGCAAGCGGGCACGATGGCGGGGCTGTTCTTCCGCAAGGGGCCCGTGCGAAACTTCGCCGAGGCGGCGCAGTCGGACACGGAACGCTACGCCCGCTTCTTCTGGGGCATGCTCAAGCGGGGCGTCTACATTGCGCCGTCCCAGTTCGAGGTCCTGTTCCATAGCACTGCCCACGGCGAAGCCGAGTTGGACCGCACGCTGTCTGCCGCGCGTGAAGCCTTCCGCGAGGCGGTGTAGCAGGCTTCGCGGTTATTCGTCGAGGTATTCGTCGGAGGGGTCGAACGGGGGATGAACGACGTTGATAATCTCGAAGTTTCCCCGCGCCACATGGCGGGTAAACGGCGGAATGTAGACCACGTCGCCGGGTTTGACCGGCACGCGCTGGTCATTCAGTTCTACTTCCCCTTCGCCCTCGAGGATGATGTAGTACTCCGTCGTCTTCTTGTGATAATGGCGCTGGGCCTCGTGCGAAATCGTGACGCGATGGATGCCCACCGGGCCTACATCGTCGCGCGAGAAGATGCGCCGCGCGTCTCCGCAGGGGCACGTGATGGGGGCCACGTCGTTTACGTTGCGCACCGTGGGAGATTGATCTTGCGGCATGGTTGGCGTACTCCTTTCGGTCGTGTTTCCAGGACGCATTGTAGCGTACATACGGCGCTTCAGTTAAGCCATACAATGGCCCCGTTCAACACCGCCGCGAAGCTCACCCATAGCAGGTAGGGCAGGAGCAGCGCCGCCGCGAACCGCTGCAAGGGGTAGAAGAGGAGGATCGTGGCCACGATCAATGCCCAAAGCGCGGCGATTTCCACAAACGCGAGCAAGGGGTTCTGTAGCCCAAAGAAGAGCAGAGACCACAAGCCATTCGCAACGAGTTGCAGGATAAACACCGTGACGGCGCCGGCAACCGGTTTCCCGGCGCGAAGGCCAGCGCTGACGGCCCAGCCCGCCGCGACCCCCATCAACGTGTAGAGCACCGTCCACACCGGACCGAACACCCAGTCCGGGGGATTCCAGGCGGGCTGCTCAAGGGTCTGGTACCAGTCTCCAACGGATTGCGCCGTCGCCAGGCCGCCCAGGCCCGCGGTAATGTAACTCAATGCGATGAATCCCGCGAACAAGCCCACATCCCGCCCAATTCTGTTCATGGTTTTGGTGTTTCCTCATTAATTGGTGGTCATTCATCCGGCTACTGGTCTTAGGATACCATGGCGGGCGGTCAGAATACCGCTGTTGAATGATTCTGGCGCCCCCCGGATGAGGCCCAGTGGGTAGAGGGGGGAAACGGGACGGCGGGGACCGCCTTGCTGTAAGGCTGTCCCCGCCGCGTTGAACGGAGGATGGGAGCAGAAGAGTAGGGTTCGGTTCTACAGGCCAGCCTTCTTGCGCAGTTCATCGGCCTGGTCGGTGTCTTCCCAGCGGAGGGAGATGTCCGTCCGGCCGAAGTGCCCATAGGCCGCCGTCTTGCGGTAGATCGGCCGTTTCAGTTGCAGCGTCTCCACGATGGTCGCGGGCCGGCAATCGAATTGGTCCCTGAGGATCTTCGAGATTTTTTCTTCCTCGATCCTGTTGGTTCCAAAGGTGTCAACGTTGATGGAGACGGGCTGCGCCACGCCAATAGCGTAGGCAAGCTGGACCTCGCAACGATCCGCAATACCGGCTGCCACGACGTTCTTGGCCATGTAGCGGCCCATGTACGCGGCGGAGCGGTCCACCTTGGAGGGGTCTTTGCCGCTGAAGGCGCCGCCGCCGTGACGGCCCATGCCGCCATACGTGTCGACGATGATCTTTCGGCCGGTCAAGCCGCAATCGCCCACGGGACCGCCCACAACGAAACGGCCGGTGGGGTTCACGAAATACTTGGTCTTGTCGTCGATGAGTTCGCTAGGGACGACGGGCCGCACAACCTTCTCGATGACTTGCTTCTTAATCTCGTCCTGCGAAATATCGGGCGAATGCTGATTGGAGATCACCACCGTCTCCACGCGGACCGCCTTACCCTTCGCGTACTCAATGGTCACCTGGGACTTTCCGTCGGGCTGGAGCCAAGGCAGTTCGCCGTCCTTGCGGAGCTTGCTCAATTGAAGCCCCAGCTTATGGGCCAGCAGAATCGGCATGGGCATCAATTCGGTGGTTTCGTTGGTGGCGTACCCGAACATCATGCCCTGATCGCCAGCGCCTTGCTCTTTGTCGCCGCTGGCCGTGACGCCCATGGAGATGTCGGGCGATTGCTTGTCGAGCGCGAGCAACACGGCGATGCTTTTGCCGTCGTAGCCCGCATCGCCCCCCTTGTATCCAATGTCGCAAATCGTGTTGCGCACGACGTCCGTGAAGTCCACGGTGGCTTTCGATGTGATTTCGCCCGAAATGATGGCCATACCCGTGGAGACCATGGTCTCGCACGCTACACGGCTGTCCGGATCTTGTTCCAGCAGCGCGTCAAGAATCGCGTCCGATACCTGATCCGCGACCTTATCGGGATGCCCTTCCGTAACAGACTCCGATGTAAAGAGCACATCCTCCTTATCAATAATCATAGTATTTCTCCTTCCCGGGGTTGTGCGCGGTAGGCAAAAATGCCTCGCGCGTCTTACCTATCGGTAGCTCGAAGCCAGGGAGGGCGCATCAAGTTTAAAGCCCGGCCCCATGGTGCTGCTCATGGCGCAGACTTTCATGTACGTCCCCTTGGCGGCAGAGGGCCGCGCTTTAACCACTGACTCAACCACAGCGGCAGCGTTTTCCTGGATTTGCTCGGTTGTGAAGGAAGCCTTGCCTATGGGAACGTGGATGTTCGCGTTCTTATCCACGCGATAGTCGATCTTGCCCTTCTTGATTTCGCTTACCGCGGCTCCCACGTCAGGCGTGACCGTGCCCGCTTTCGGGCTTGGCATGAGCCCTTTCGGTCCCAAAATCTTACCCAAACGGCCTACTTGCCCCATCATGTCCGGAGCGGCCACCGCCGTGTCGAAATCCGTCCAGCCCGCCTGGACTTTTTCGATGAGATCGTCTGCCCCAACAAAGTCCGCCCCGGCCTCTTCGGCCGCCTGACGTTGTGCGTCCTGTTTACAGAACACGGCGACGGTGACGGGTTTGCCGGTGCCGTGAGGCAAGGACACGGCGCCCCGGACCATTTGCTCGGCGTGACGAGGATCCACGCCAAGAAAGAACGCCATCTCAATGGTTTCATCAAACTTCGCGGTGGCGCACTCTTTCACGAGCTGGCAGGCTTCGGGTAGCGAAAAGGTCTTACGATCTCCCACCTTCTCGTAAAGCGCGCGCACGCGTTTGCCACGTTTTGGCATCACTTAATCCTCCATGTGGTCAAACAGACCGCCGCGCGGTCCTCCCACGATTGCCGGGACGATGCGATCGCCCCTTCGGTTAGTCTTTAATCGCAATACCCATACTACGGGCGGTGCCTTCAATCATGCGCATAGCCGCCTCGGTATCGGCCGCGGTCAGGTCTTCCATCTTCATCTCGGCGATTTCCTTGACCTGTGCCTTTGTAACAGCGCCGACCTTCGTTTTATTCGGCTCGCCCGAGGCCGTGGCTAGTTTTGCCGCCCGTTTCAGCAGGACGGGCGCCGGCGGGCTCTTCGTGATGAAGGTGAAGCTGCGGTCCTCAAAAACCGTGATCACCACGGGAATGACCAGTCCTTCTTTATCCTTGGTCTGGTCATTGAACTGTTTACAAAATTCCATGATATTGACGCCGTGCTGACCCAGGGCGGGCCCCACGGGAGGCGCCGGATTCGCCGCGCCAGCCGGACATTGCAGCTTGATTTGCGCCTTTACATTCTTACTCTTACTCTTGGCCATGAGTGATGCTCCGTGTTTATGCTGATAGTGACGCCCGCTGCTCGTACGATCGCCTTGCAGCGCCTGGACCACGAGATACAGCTGAGCGGGATTACCCTGTATGGGGAATGCGGATGGGCCGGCCCTTGCTTAGTAGAATTCGGAAAACGAAGTCCGAGAGACGCCTTCGCACGCGTTGGCTCCCCGGTTGGGAATCGCGCGAAACTACATCTTCTCGACCTGCCAGAATTCCACTTCCACGCTGGTGAGGCGTTCAAAGATTTCGACCATTACCTTGAGCTTGCCGCGTTCTTCGTTGATTGAATCAATGTTGCCCAGAAAATTCGCGAACGGCCCATCAATAATCTTAACGCGTTCCCCTTGCTCGAAGGCCACTTTAGGCCGCGGACGTTCCCGTTCGCCCCGTATCTCTTCCGCAATAGCCTCGACTTCGCTGTCCTCGAGAGGCACCGGCGCGGTTCGGGCGCCAATGAAGCCGCTGACTCCCGCGGTGTTCTTCACCAGATGCCACAGATCCGGATTGTGCTCTGGGTGTTCCGGCAAGCGAACGAGGACGTATCCGGGAAAGAATTTGCGCTTCGAGACTTTCTTCTCGCCCGACTTGATTTCGGCCACTTCTTCCATGGGCACGAAAACGTTTGTAACCAAATGGGATAGACCGGCCTGCTCCGCATTAGCGAGCAGGTTTTTCTTCACCGTGATTTCCTGACCCGAATAGGCATGCAAGGCGTACCACCGGCGCTGGATGCCATCGTCGGGATCCGGGACCAGTAACGGCTGCTCGGTTTCGCCGTTCTCCGCTTCACCGTTTTCCGTGGGAAGCTCGCCCCCCTGTTCCGTGGCATTGGGCTCCTCATCCGGCGTATATTCTTCCGCCACCAGTATTAACTCCCTAGCCCATCCGAAGGATGAGCATTACAATGGTATTGAACACTCGATCCATAGCAAAAATGATGGAAGCGAACAGAACCAACATGAATAACACGATGGCCGTCGAGTGTTTCAGTTCTTCCCATGGAGGCCATGTAACCTTGGTCATTTCATGGTGAACCTCGGTGAAAAATTGCCGGATTCGATCGATAAACCCGGCTTTCGCCGGCACGCTTGCTTGCTTGGCCATGAGAACCTCTTACGGAAATGGTAAAGAATGGCAGGACTGGAGGGACTCGAACCCCCAACCTTCGGCTTTGGAGGCCGCTGCTCTAGCCAATTGAGCTACAGTCCTGCAAGGTGAAAAGCGGATCGGGATCTGCTTACTTCGTTTCGCGATGAACCGTATGCTTACGGTCGAATCGGCAGAACTTCTTTAGTTCTAGCCGGGTTGGCTTTTTGCGCTTGTCGCGCGTCGCCGTATAATTCCGCCGCTTGCATTCGGTGCATTGCAGTATGACATTTTCGCGCATGGTTTGTCCAGTCTCCCCTTACTCGATAATTTTGGTGACTACGCCCGCGCCCACGGTCCGGCCGCCTTCGCGGATGGCGAAGCGCAGGTTTTCGTCCATCGCGATGGAAGTGATCAGCTCGCCCGTGATCGTGACGTTGTCGCCGGGCATGACCATCTCCACGCCATCGGGCAGCTGCAAGGTGCCCGTCACGTCCGTCGTGCGGAAGTAGAACTGGGGACGGTAGCCGTTGAAGAACGGCGTGTGCCGGCCGCCTTCCTCTTTCTTCAGCACGTAGACCTCGCCCTCGAACTTGGTGTGCGGCGTGATGCTGCGCGGCGCGGCCACCACCATACCCCGCTCGACCTGTTCCCGGTCGATGCCGCGAAGCAACAGGCCCACGTTGTCGCCGGCCTGGCCTTCGTCCATCATCTTGCGGAACATCTCCACGCCCGTCACCGTGGTGTCGATGGGCTTTTCGCTCATGCCCACAAGCTGGACCTTGTCCTGCACGTGAATCTTGCCCTGCTGAATCGCGCCCGTCACCACCGTGCCCCGGCCCGTGATCGTGAACACGTCCTCGATCGGCATCAAAAACGGCTTGTCCAAGTCGCGCTCCGGCGCCGGAATGTACTCGTCCACCGCCTTCATCAGCTCCAACACCGAGTCGTGGCCAATCTCGGGGTCCCGGCCCTCCATCGCCGCCAGCGCCGAACCCCGGATCACCGGAATGTCGTCGCCCGGGAACTCGTAGCGCGTCAACAGCTCGCGGACCTCAAGCTCCACCAAGTCCAACAACTCGGGGTCGTCCACCTTGTCAATCTTGTTCAAGTACACCACGATCGCCGGCACGTTCACCTGGCGCGCCAGCAAAATGTGCTCGCGCGTCTGCGCCATCGGACCGTCGTCAGCGGCGACCACCAAAATCGTGCCGTCCATCTGCGCCGCGCCCGTGATCATGTTCTTGACGTAGTCGGCGTGCCCCGGGCAGTCCACGTGGGCGTAGTGCCGGTTCTCCGTCTCGTACTCCACGTGCGCGATCGAGATCGTGATGCCCCGCTCCTTCTCTTCGGGAGCCTTGTCAATACTGTCAAACTCCATCCACGTCGCGCCGCCCGTCTCGGCAAGCGCCTTCGTGATCGCGCTCGTCAACGTCGTCTTCCCATGGTCCACGTGACCAACCGTGCCGATGTTGACGTGCGGCTTCGTGCGTTCAAATTTCTGCTTCGCCAT
>JBKHFO010000082.1:0-13637 GCA_046540175.1 Candidatus Hydrogenedentota bacterium | reverse complement strand
CTTTATATGGTGGAGGAGAAGGGATTCGAACCCTCGACCTCTGCGTTGCGAACGCAGCGCTCTCCCAACTGAGCTACTCCCCCACGGGGCAAGCGAGGGGGGCTTTGCCGTGCGGAGCATGCCCCCCCTTTGACTGAAGTGATGGTACCAAATGTTGCCCCGGTGATTCAACCATATGTTGCGCGGCGGGCCTGTTGCAGGGGGGGCTGTAGCGCGCAGAACCGGCGTTTTGCGTTCATCACAAGCGCTTAATTGCGCCCCATCGACCCCTTCTCACGCATACGCACCGAATCCAACGGCGAAGAGGCACACAACCACCCCTACCGCCGCCACAGACAAGCATTTGCCGTTCACATCATGTGCTTCCCCTTTTCTGTTCACTTCGGCGTCAGCCAAGCGCAACCACTCGGACACCAAGCAGAAGTAAACCGTAAGCCTTCCCTATTGCAACTCCGGGAAGGTGTGCGTACCGCCGCTCTCGCCGAGCGCCGCCCCCGCGAAACCTCATTTTCGAAGGCTTCTTCAACCTCTGAAGTCATTCCGTGTCTAAGCTCAGTCCCGATCAGGAAAGAACTGAACGACCGACAACGATCCACCGGGAACGGTTACAGTCCCTTCCTCCACGGAAAGAGATTCGATTTCATAAGGCGGACTCCAATCTCTGAACGGGGGATTATCCGGATTACCCCAGTCCGGCAGCAGGCTGTCGGAGTGGAGACAGACCGCTTTAGAATCTCCGCCGCCTGTTTGCGGGAGGCTGATTGTCTGGGGATCTTCGAGGATATTCAGTATAACAGCTGATTGCAAAATATCCCCTTTAAAGAAACCAAAAACGTCAACCGCCGGGCTTGAATAATGCTCGAATCCCATGCCCTTTGCGGGTCCCGTGATAACCGGCAGGTCGCGCTCCGTTTGAAACTTCAATTCTGCGACACCGTCGGCTCCTTCGTAGGCCCGTCTCAACATTCTGAACATGGCGTGCTTGATAGTGGGCCCTCTATTTCGCTTGTAAATGGCCACCGCCGGCTGATCAACCAGCGTCCAGTTTGTCAAAAGTGTCACCTTGGGACAATGGACGGCCGTGTTGAGCATAAAGCGAGCGTCATGAAGAACCGCAAGCATTGTCAGATGTGCATGGTAACGGTTCTCGCCCCTGTTTCTTTCTTCATACTGGGTTGTATTAAATCCCCATTCGGTAGACCAGATTTCGTTTTCCGGAGCCAGGGCGCTTACAGCATCGAATTGGTCCTTGAGAACCGCCGCACCGCTTCGCGTCCAGGCCCAATCTATTACGGCCTGGCGGGAACAATCACGGTAATCGTCGATCTCCCGCGGCGTAAGGTAAAGATGCGCCACTAGGGCGTCCACAAAATCCTGCTCGCTGATGTTCAGCACCCAATCAGAACGAAAACGAATCTGGTCTGGCTCCAAGAACTCGAATCGCTCATCATCCCCTGCGCCTTTCCGGATCCCCCAGAGTGACGCGATAGGAGCACCCAGTTTGGCTTCGGGAAAGCGCTTGCGAATAACCTTCGCATGGTCCCTGGCACTCTCAATGTATTCGGAAACTGTGGCTTCCCAATGCCTGATATAAAGCTCGTTGCCAAGTTCAAAGTATCGGGAAGGCAGCGCCAGTCTTTCTATCTCGTTGCACAAAAAAACGGTATCGGCAGTACTGCTTGTATGAACGTTAATACCCCATAACGGCTCGGAGTCGCCAGCATCCAAGAGTTGCTTCCATGCCGGTATGTGCATAGGCGGTGAGTCTGGTCGTTCCATGTTCCGGCCCTTTCTCCACGACCAGGTGTTTAGATCATCGCCGCCGGGCAGGCGCAAAACGGGCAATTCCATATCACGCAGTGCCTCAAGCAAGGTTTTGTCTTCTTGCGGCCGACCCTCATGCAGGTGGAGAATGTGCAATCCCGCCGCAGCCGAAAAAACGCCCTCACGCAATGGCTGGATGTCCCCTCCCTTCTCTTTCTCTTTGTTATTGTTTTTTTCGATGTCAAGCTCTGAAAGTTTTACTCCGACTGATGTCTTCTCCCGACTGCTTTCTTCCTCGCCAACTGCCGCGAAGGCCAGAGTGCCTACGCAAAACACAACTCCGACGGTCGCCCATAGGCTGCCTCTCCTGTTCATCATCATGTACTTCCCGCTTTTCTGTTCACCTTGGCTTCAGCTATTTGCAACCGCTTGAACACCATGCAGAAGTAAACCGTCAACCTTCCCTTTGCAACTCCGGGAAGGTTTCGGTGAGGTCCAGGTCATCGTTGAACTTCTCTTGCAAGTCCTGCAAAACCGCGAACAGTTCCCGCATGACGGGTTCGGACTCCGGATCATCCGCGAGGTCATTCAGCTCAAGCGGATCCTCCTCCAAATCATAGAGCCGCGCCACGCCTGCCTCGGGGTACAGCAGGAGTTTATGCCCGTTGTAGGTAACCATGCGTTGATGGGTTCTATAGCCGCCGTAGATGGCTTCGCGCGTGGCCTCGGCCTCCCCCTGTATGAGCGGGAGGAAGCTGGCGAACTCCACGTGTTCTGGAACTGATTCGCCCGCAAGCTCCAGCGTCGTGGGGACGATGTCTTGGAGGTAGATGGGCGCCTCGATGCGGTGATCCTCCGGGATGTCCGGTCCTGTAATCACAAAGGGCACGCGCACGCTGTGGTCGTACAGGTTCTGCTTGCCCATGAGCCCATGCTGGCCCACGGCAAGCCCATGATCGGCCGTGAAGATCACGTAGGTGTTGTCCGCTTTGCCCGTGGCGTCGAGCGCGTCCAGTATCCGGCCGATCTGCGCGTCCATGTGGGTGATGATCGCGTAATACTCTTGCCGGTGCACTTGCACGGCGTACTCGGTGCGGGGAAACGGCGCGAGGCGCTCATCCCGCAGGCCGCGGCCCGCGGCGATTTCTTCGTTGTAGGGATACTCGGGCTTGAAGTTCTCCGGCGTATCCACATCGTCCAAGGGGTACTTCTCCACGTACTCCTGGGGCGATTGACGCGGGTCGTGAGGCGCGTTGAAGGCGAGATACATGAAGAACGGCGCGTCCCGCTCTCCCGCCTGTTCGAGGAACTCTTCCGCGTCTTCGGCCAGGACCTCGCTCCAATGCGCGCCGCCTTCCCAGAAGCCGCCCAACTCCTTGTCGTACGGACTCCAGGGGTCCTCTTCGCCCTCGATGGGCCGGTTGTAGGCTTCCTCCACGGTGCCAGGCATGCCAGGCCGGACGTGGGTCACGTAGTTGAACGCCTCGCGGGCGTCCGCGCTCACGTGCCATTTGCCGGTCATGTACGTCTCGTAGCCCGCCTGCTCGAGGAGCTGGGGCCAGAAGCGCTGCTCTTCGACAAAGCCTTCCCCAAGTCCATCCTGCACGGCCTGGTGCGCGTTCCAAACCGTGACGCCCGTCATAAGCATGGTCCGGGAGGGAACGCACACCGCCCCGCTCCACGACCCCATGTTATAGGCATGGGTGAAGGTGGTTCCCCGGCGCACAAGGCGGTCGAGATTGGGCGTAATGATCTCATCATTGCCCAACGCCTGCACGGCTTGGTACTCCTGGTCATCGGCAAAGATGAACACGAAATTTGGCTTGTTGTCCCCCTCATCGGCCTTTACAGCGTTCGGCAAGGCGCACGCCGCCGCCCCCGCGCCCATGGCCGTTAGAAAAGCCCGCCGGTCCATCCTTCCGTCCGCCCCCAAAAAACGGTTCTCTTTGCACTGATTGCCGCCATCCATAACGCTCTCCTTTCGTGGTCCAAACGCGCCTCTGCATAATCAGCCTTAAGCCTAGCACGTTCTTTATGATCCGTTCCAACAGATCAGAGAGGCCCTTGACCGCCGCATGGCGATTCGCACTACCAAGGCGCCGCTTCTTGAGCGGCCCGGGACTGCCGGCAAGATGCCGGCGGTAGGAGGGGAATGGAAACGGATCCACAGCTCCGCGGCCGCGTCCTCATTACTCACCGCCAGTCCCAAGCGCAACATGTACGGCAACTTCTTCGCGCCTTGGCGGCTTTGCGTGAGGCATGGTTTCATCTCACGCCAAGACGCCAAGGCGCAAAGAAGTCCTCTATTCGTTCGTGGGGCATAGCCAAAGAGACCCCGATCCTTCTGGACCGGGGTCTCCATGATGTCTAGGGGTGGTTCCGGGGGCGTACCCCACTCATTGGCGCCGTTATTCGGTTTCTATGTGGAAAACCGTCGCGGAGTAGGGCGCGACCGGGAGCCCATCCTCTACGTTGAATTCGCCGATAGGCTCCATGCTCACTTGTTGCGGTTCGCCGGGCTCGTTGTGCGCCATGGGATCCTCATGGGCGGCCGTCCAACCCTCGGCCTCGCCTGAGAACGTGATCCCGTTGGCTTCGAGGGGGATCTCATAGCTGGTCCCGGTGGGATTCACGATCCCCACGGTCAGGGTGGAGCCGTCCTCGGACCAGGCGGCCATGGCGTCGAACGGTTCTCCAATATCCACGGCCAGCGGCGTTTCGCCAAAATACCGGCGGTACATGGTAAGGACCACGCCCGTGGTGTCCATGATGGCGTCGGTGTCCGAGGTCTTGATCGCCCCGATGACGTTCACGGTCTGGGCGTAGTTCGCGACGTGGATGATATCGCTTTGCCGGGCCATTTCATGAATGCCGGCGGCGATGCCCAAGGCGTCCTTTTGGTAGTACTGGGTGCCGAGTTCGCCGTAGACATGGGGGCCGTACCAGTAGTTCCACTCCGTCATCGCGATGGGGATGTCCTTTTCGGCCAGCCCTTCAATCTCTTCGCGGTATTCGCGGTGAGCCTCGGCTTTGCCTCGCACCGCATCAGGGACTTGGCGCATATGAGCCGCCACATCGGCGAGGTCATTCGACACATAGAAATGCTCCCCGATAAAGTCCATGTGGTCCGCGCTTTCACGCATCAGCGCTTCCGTCCAATAGCCCGTCTGACCGCTGGCGGTAAGCAGCGCATCGGGCTCCGCCTCACGCATGGCCTCGGCGAACATATTGTGCCGCTCGGTATAGTCGTCGATGGGGATGTAGCCAATCTGCCAATCGCCGAACATCTCGTTGCCCACGCCCCACCACCGGATGTCATAGGGCTCCTCGTGGCCATTGGCCGCGCGTTGTTCGCCCATGGGCGAATCGGCGGGCCCATTGCAATACTCGATCTGGTCGAGGGCCATCTCCAAGTCGCCCCCGCCGGTATTGACCACCACATGGGGTTCGGCGTCGACTTCGCGGCAGAATGCGATGAATTCATCGAGCCCGAAATCGTTGGATTCGCTCCCTTGCCAAGCGGGATTGCGCCGGGGCGGCCGGCGATCCCGGTGGCCTATGCCGTCGCGCCAGTCGTAGCCGCTCACAAAATTTCCGCCGGGCCACCGGTACATGGGCGCGTCCAGCTCTTTGAGCAGCTCCAGGGTGTCGGCGCGCATGCCATCGACGTTGTCCCCGGGCATGAGCGAGACCGTCCCCACGCTGAAGTGGCCGAGCCCATCCGACATGATTTCGAGGGCGCCATCCTCGGTGTCGCCGCCGGCGGTGAAGCTGAACTCGGTTTTCTCGAACTCGCGGCTAAGCTCTTCAATGAGGATGGTTTCCTGTTCATCTTCTCCCTCGCCCCACATGAGATTGACTTCGATTGGCGCGCCGCCCGTGTTGCCGGCGAGCCAGACGTAGCCTTCATAGGCGCGGCCTTCCTCAAGCGTAAGTCCGTCCTGCGTGATCCCCCGGCGCGGGCCATCCGTCAGCCGGATCATGGGCGTGTGTTCGCCCACAAAAGAATTCACTGCTACAGGGGAATAGCCGCCGGTGACGTCCCACGGGGAGGCGTCATCATCCAGAAAATGGAAGAACTTGCGGTCCTCCAGCATTTCCGCCCAGATGCCGCCGTAAATACACCGGCCCAAGTGTTCGATGAACTGGCTATAGATGTACTCGCTGATGGGCTCGCCTAGGTCTTCTCCATCCACCTGAACCACGGGATCCAGGTCCGTGTATTCGTCTAACGTCAACTCCACATCGTCGAACCATGCCTGGCCCGTGGATTCGCCCCAACCGCCGAACAGACAGTTGACTTGGATGTCGTCTCCGGCCGAGACACCAAACGAAACGCTCACTTCGGTCCAGCCGCTATCCCCTGTCACGGATTCGGTGACGGCATTGTCAATTCCGTGCACGTTCAACAGGGCGCCCTCCCCGCTGCCAGGATCCAGCCCTTCGGTCCGAATGCGTCCGCTTAGCCGGTAGGTTCCCGGCGTTTCGATGGGAACCGTCGCCGTCCACGCGGCATCCGCTCCTGTCTCCGATGAAATGCTCACCGAACGATCGGCGCTGTAGCCGGTATCGGCGTAGTCGAACTCGGCCTCGCCAACCCACGTCTCCGTCTCCCAGCCCTCTGGCTGACCGTTCGCCTCGGCTTCAAAAGTTGGGTTCGGCAGCAGATTTTCGCCAGCCGCTTGGCCAGCCAAGCCCACGGCCGCGGCAAACACTACGATGGCGGCGCAACTCACTGATTTCATTGCACACAGTCTCCTTCTAGCTAGTTTGGTGTTAATCGCCTTGGGGCGCACTTCCGCCCCCACATCTCTCATTTTGACCGGCCCTCGCCGCGGAGTCAAACGCATTCGGGGCTAGATTTGTGGATAGGGGGCTTTGCGCCCCAGGGCTGGCTTCATCTTGTTAATCCTGTACATCCTGTCCACTCCTCGTGATTGCCGGATGGGGAGCCTGCGCCGGGAAGAGCATCCCCCTTGATCCTCCTCACAGAGAGAATTATGCTTGAAAGCCGGCAAGATGCCGGCGGTACGGGCTATCCACACGTTTCGCCCTAAAGCGGTACGAGTCTCTCGTGGGCGCCTATCACTCATCCCGCAGCCGGGTGATGGCGAGGACCTCGTCCCGCAGGGTATCCGTCGTGGCGACGCCCTCGTTGGCGTATATGGTGGGGTTGCCGTCCCAATCGCCGAAGTAGCCGCCGGCTTCGCTGAGGATGGGCAGAAGGGGCGCGCAGTCCCACACGCTCATGATGGGGTCCAGGGCGACTTCCGCCCGGCCCGTGGCCACGAGGAGATACGCATAGGCGTCCGCCCAGCCGTAGCGGAAACCGCCGAGCGCTTGAAACTGTTCCCACGCCCGGCCCCGGCCATGTTGCGCAAAGGAAGCGGCGTCGGCGTGCGTGACCATGGCGCCGCTCAAGTGGGACACATCCGAACAGCGCGCGGGTCTCCCGTTCCACCAACAGCCCAGGCCCTTGCCCGCGGCGAGGAGTTCGTTGAGCGCGGGGAAATGCGCCACGCCCGCCACCACCTCGCCCTCGATCTCAAGCCCGATGAGCACGGCATACATCGGGACGCCGCGGACAAACGCGCGGGTACCGTCGATAGGGTCGATGATCCAGCGGTGGCTGGATTGGGCCGTCCCTTCTTCCCCGTACTCCTCCCCCACCAGGGCGTGGTCCGGATAGTGCGCCGAGATGCGCTTGCGAATGAGCCGCTCCGCGTGCCGGTCCGCCTCCGTGACGGGGCTGGCGTCGGCTTTCATGTCGGGCCGAATGCCGGTTTGGTAAAATGCCAAGGTCAACTGCCCCGCTTGCCACGCGGTTTCCACGGCGAAGTCCAGGTAGGTTCGTATTGTATCGCTCATCGGTCCTTCTCCCAACGTTTGATATCCAATTAAAGGGGTGGAGCCGCATTCTACGGGCTTGGCCGGCGCCGGGCAACCCAAGACCGGTCCCAAGGCGATGCGTTCCGGCGTTTGTTGCCGCCCGTTACATGATATGAGTGCGCCATTTGCGTTACACTGGAGGGGCGCTCATAGCATGGCGTGAGGCGTCATACCCTTCCAAGTCATGAATCCACGGACTGGAAGCCCGCAACACGCTAAACCGCAATATCCCAAGCAAGTCAGGAGGTTTTACCTACTATGCCGGCAGTTTTGGTTCCCATCGCGCAGGGGTGCGAAGAACTTGAAACGGTAACCATCATTGATATCCTTCGCCGGGGCGACGTCGAAGTGACCGTGGCGGGCCTTGACGCGGAGCCCGTCACCGCCAGCCGCGGGGTCCGGCTGATGCCCGACGCTACCCTCGACGAGGCGCTGCGACGGGAGTATGACATGGTGGCGCTTCCCGGCGGAGGAAAGGGCGCCGAAAACCTTGCGAACGATGCCCGCATCACGAATTTGCTGAAAGAGATGGCGGACAAAGGCAAGTACACCGTGGCCATTTGCGCGGGTCCGACGGTACTCGCCAAGGCGGGATTGCTGGCGGGCAAGAAGGCGACCTCGTATCCGGCCATGCTCGACCAGCTCAAAGCCGCCAACGCGCAATGCGTGGAGGACCCGGTGGTCCAGGACGGGCGAATCATTACTTCACGCGGTCCGGGCACGGCCATGGATTTCGCCCTGACGCTGGTCGGTGTGCTCCAAGGCAAGGAGACGCGGGACAAAGTCGAAAAGGCCCTTGTGCGGCCCTGAACTACTCAATCATCCACACGAAGCCGAATCCAACCGAACAGAAGGAGAGAACCACATGTTTTTCACGGGCATATCCGACGAAGCGGGTCAGGATATCGATACGCAAATCAAAGCGCACCAAGCGTTGGGCTGGAAACACATCGAGCTGCGTTTGGTGGACAAAACCAACATCACGCAGGTCTCGGACAAAAAGTTCGAGGAAGTCGCCGAAAAAGTGGCCGCGGCGGGCATGCAAGTCTCGTGCTTTGGCAGCGCGATCGCCAATTGGGCGCGGCCGATCACGTGCGACCCCCAGATCGACATCGACGATCTCAAGCAGGCCATTCCCCGCATGCGGCGGCTTGGCGCGCCATTCATCCGGGTGATGAGCTATCCCAACGACGAGGACAACCCGCTGGATGAGACCGCATGGCGGAATGAGTCCATCAAACGCATGAAGAACTTGGCGAAAATCGCCGAGGACGGCGGCGTTACGATGGTCCACGAGAATTGCAGCGGCTGGGGCGGTTTATCAGCCGAGAACAGCAACGTCCTTCTCGGCGAGGTCAACAGTCCCGCCTTGAAAGCCGTCTTCGATACGGGCAACCCCGTGACCTACGGGCAGGACGCCTGGGAGTACTATCAGAAGGTCTATAACGACATCGTGTACGTCCACATCAAAGACGTGAAACGGGTCGATGGCGAGGACCATTACTGCTACTGTGGCGAAGGCGAAGGCTACGTCCGGGAAATCCTGGGCGACTTGCTTGCGAAAGGCTACGATGGAGGCATCTCCATTGAGCCCCATCTCGCCGCGGTCATCCACACCGGCAAGCAAGCGGACAACGCCGAACAACTCTACCAGACCTACACGGAATACGGCCGCCGCTTGATGCAGCTTGTCAAGGAAGTGGCCCCTGCGCGGGCGGCTGAAATCCCGGCGGCAAGCTAGACCCGGCGCGCCCGCGGCTGGCTCCACCCCAGCCGCGGGCGTTTTCCTTTGTGCGACGGAGAAGACCAAGACCAAGCCGCCAACGCGCATGCAAAGCAACATCTAACACATATGCCGGGAGAGGGCATACCGAGAAACGTCCTAGAACCACTCGGGAGGAATCATGCTTTACTCGCACTCTTTCATCCTCCGGACCGCCGGAATCCTTGCCGGTCTTGCTTCGATCGCGGTCCCTCTTCCCGCGGTTGCGGACGGCGGGCCCTGGTCCAGTCCGGTCAGCGTCAGCGACTTGGGGAGGGCGAACAACCACGCCGTGTTGCAACAGGGCGCCGGCGAGACGTGGCTAGCCGCATGGCATTCCGACGCGGAAGAAGGGGGCGCGGCGGATCAAACGTTCAACATCTTCTTCGCCCGCTCCACGGATAACGGCGAGACGTGGTCCATCCCGGCGCCCTTGAACTCCAATGCCGCTCAACAAGACAGTTTCGATATGCGGCCTCATGTCGCCACGGACAGGCGGGGCAATTGGATTTGCGTGTGGCAGTCGAATGGCGTCGACCCCGATGAGTTCCACATTGCCTATTCCCGTTCGAACGACGATGGAGCGAGTTGGACGGACGCCCAGGTGTTGAGCCGGGACATCCAAACCCGTGGATTCGACTGGGAGGAGAACCCCCGCATCGCCTTCGCCGGCAGGGACACGTGGGTCATCGTCTGGGAGGACGGCGACGGCGAAGTCACCGGCAACAGCCGCATTTTCATGACCCGGAGCACGGACGGCGGAGAGTCGTGGGAGGATGCCCGTTTCATGTCGGAAGACGCAGCCGCCGCGAACATCTCGCCCACCATCGCGAGCAGCGGGCTTGGCGTCTTCACCGTGGCCTGGAGCAACGGGGTCTTGGAGAATGACGAGTTCAGTGGTTGGAACGTTCGCTACAGCCGCTCCAACGACGCGGGCGAGACTTGGAGCGATCCCGCGCCGATTATGACCCCGCCGGAACAGAATGACGCTGGGGAGAGCGCCGGGTGGGACGCCCGCGACCCCCATCTGGCCGCCGATGGCGGGGGGCGATGGATCGTCACATGGAAGGCCGAGGCCCCTCTGTCGCTCGATATGCCCATCCGCTACAGCGTCTCGAAGGACAACGGCCGCACCTGGAACGCCCATGGCGTCTTGGCGAACCCGGACGGCGAGAATTCGCGTCCCGCGCTGGCCGCGGATGGCTCGGGGAACTGGCTGGCCCTGTGGTCGAATCTGGATCCCGAACGCCCGGCGGAGAACACGTTGCTGATGTACGCCCACGGCGGGAAGGGTGGAACGGAATGGGGTGAACCGGATTTCGTCCATCCGGCGGGAGGCGGGGAGACGGTGAGCGAGATCAATCCCACCGTGGCCACGGACAGCCAGGGCGCCTGGTTAGCCGGGTGGACCATCGATGATCGCGTAAGCGCGGCCCCCTTGGTGACGTCCAGGGCGCGCTTCACCGGCGTGATCGAAGGGACAGTGGTTGATCTCAGCGAACGGGAAGCTGTAGAAGGCGCCGTGGCGCTATTGTATAGGGACGGTGACTTGCCTGAGCGGGCGGCGCCTGCCGATAACGACGGCGTGTTCCGCTTCCCCAACGCGCCCGAAGGCGCGTATACCGTGGAGGTTCGCGCGCCAAGCTACGAGACCGCCTCGGAAGACGGTGACGCCGCCGCGGGGATGACGAGCGGCCATGACGTCGTGCTCCTTTCAACCGAGCCGGAACGCGCCATAAGCGGAATACTAACCGACGAGGAGACGGGGCAACCCTTGGCAGGGGTGCGCGTGCGCCGCATCGAAAACGGAGAGACGCTGGACGTCACCTATACCAACGCCAAGGGCCGTTATCTTTTGCCTCTCCCAAGCCGGTTGGAACTGCCGGGGGATACGGCCGGCGTGGTTTACGAAGGGAAGGGGTACGAGACGATCACGCGCGAAGTGGAACTGCCGGAGGAGGGAGAGACCGGGGAAGATGTGGAACTCCCTCCCACCTTCGTATCTCCTGACCTGTTCGGAACCGTATACGCCGAAGACACGGGAGAGCCGATCGAGGACGCCGAGGTCGAGCTGGCCGGATTCGGAAACGTTAACGTGAACACGAATAGCAATGGAGAATACCATTTGCGACACGTCCCGGAAGGGGCATACACCGTGCGCGCCAACCGGGTGGGCTACGAGGCTCAGACGCGGACCGCCGAAGCCAAGGGGACCCACCCCCACGTGCTTGATTTCGAATTGCCCGTCGACGAGGATCCCGAACATCACCCCGCCGATGTCAATGAGGACCGCCGGGTCGACGCGCGGGACATACAGATTGTGATCAACGATCTTCTGGGGTTGGACATCAACCCCGATTACGACACCGACGTACTCAACAACGACACGGTGGACGCCCGCGATCTTCAATATGTCATCAATGTGGTTTTGGGAATAGAAAACTAAACAGATGAGGAGCCAGTCATGAGACGGGTTGTTACACATGGAATCAAGGCGCTCGCCGCCTGCGCGCTCGCTCTCGCCATCGCGGAAGGCGCCGCGCTCGCCGAAGACCAGGACAAGGCGCCGGGGTATCGGGGCATATGGTTCACCCTGGGCCAATTCATGGAGCATGGCGACAAATACAGCGGCGGTTTGGGGACCTACACCGCCAAGCACAAACCGTTGGCCATCCATGCGGAAGAAGTGGACAAGACCTTCTTCGTCTACGGCGGCACAACGGAAGCGGACGAACGCCACCTGCTCTGCATGGCGGGCTATTACGATCACGAGCGGGACCGCGTGCCCCGCCCCACCATCGTGCATGACAAGGAGGGCGTCGACGATCCCCACGACAACCCGAGCATCGCCATGGACGGCGACGGCCACATTTGGGTCTTCGTGAGCGGCCGCGGCCAGCACCGGCCGGGATTCAAGTACCGCAGCAGTGAACCGTACAGCATCGACAGCTTCGAGTTGATCGCCGAACAAGAGCTGACGTATCCCCAGCCGTGGTGGGTCGAAGGCGAGGGGTTCTTCCACTACTTCACCAAGTACACCGATGGCCGGGAGTTGTATTGGGAGCGCAGCGAGGACGGCGAGACCTGGAGCGAGGACGTCAAGCTGGCGGGCTTCGGCGGGCATTATCAGGTCAGCCGCGAACGGGACGGCCGCCTCATCACGGCGTTCAACTACCATCCCGGCGGCAACGTGGATCGCCGCACCAATCTGTATTACGCCGAGACGGACGATTTCGGCGAGACGTGGCGAACAGCGGACGGAACGGAATTGGAGCTGCCCCTGGAGGAAGTGGATAACCCCGCCTTGGCGCATGATTACGAGGCGGACGGACGGCTGGTCTACCTCAACGACATCGATCTCGACAGCGACGGGCGCCCCGTGATACAGGTTGTTACCAGCGATGGCCACGAACCGGGTCCGGACAACGCCCCTCGCTACTGGGAGCTGCTGCGATGGGACGGCGCCGAGTGGCAACGCTCGGTGATCACGGAATCGGACCACAACTACGACATGGGCTCCTTCTACATCGAGGACGATGGCCATTGGCGCCTAATCGGCCCCACGGGGACGGGGCCGCAGCCCTACGGGACCGGCGGCGAAATGGCGTTGTGGACCAGCGGCGACGACGGCCATGGCTGGAGCATTGAGCGGGCAATCACATGGAACAGCGCCCGCAACCACGCCTACGCGCGGCGGCCTGTTAATCCGCACCCAGACTTCTACGCGTTCTGGGCGGACGGCGACCCCGATGAGTTTTCCATCTCGCGCTTGCATTTCACCAACCGGGACGGCTCCCAAGTCTGGACGCTGCCCTACACCATGACAGACGATTACGAGGCGCCGGTTCCGCTGGAGTTGGACTAGGCGCCGGGCCTTGGAGCCAAGGGGTAATCCCATAGAGCAGTACCGTATACACATAGGTTCTGGGACCCCTGCCGGGGTCCTTTTTGGGGGCCTTCGATCCAGGGGTGTCGCCCCCTCGCTTACGCGAGCGGGCTCAACCCCTGGCTATCATCTGTGACCCCTTCGGGGTCGATTCATAAAAGGAAAACCGCGCCCATGGCCTGAAAGGCCCAAACACAACAGCCCAAGGCAACGCCTTGGGAAAATGTCAGCCCCCCCGCCCGTAGCCCTGAAGGGGCGAAACATGATCCCTGGGCTGTGTGGCGCCCTTTCAGGGCTTGCGCTTGGGGTGGACCTCCACACCCAGGGCGATTGCCC
>JBKHFO010000081.1:0-13718 GCA_046540175.1 Candidatus Hydrogenedentota bacterium | reverse complement strand
GCCGGCCCCACTGAACCAGAATCGGCCCCGCTCTTTCGTGTTTAGGACAACAGTGTCCCCCTTTCAAAGGGGGGATTATCCGCCTCCAGCATCCACATCGGGTAAGCCGTTATTCACCCAACAGGTGAGCAGACCAATTCCCTCTTGGAACGGGGTGGCCCGAAGGGCCGGGGGATGTAACCACCCCGCACACCGCCTTATCCGGCGATTGAGGGTTAATGGTTCGTTTGACAAAGGAGCAGAGGCTTTGTTAAAGTACGGTTGGAAACGGTGACGCGGGGTGGAGCAGTCAGGTAGCTCGTTGGGCTCATAACCCAAAGGTCGCGGGTTCGAATCCCGCCCCCGCTACCATTCTAAGCCCGTATATGACAAGGACTTACGTAGCCACGCGCTCGTAAGTCCTTTTCCTTGCTTAGACGGTCCTGCTCGAAGCCGAGACCAACGATTGCCGAGTGTTGGCGCACGTCCATGTCGCCTGCGCACAGATTAAACTGGCGGCGAGAGAATAGCGTTAGCCCTTCCCCACCACGCGCGAGAAGGCCCGTTTTTGCGTCAGAACGATCCGCCCAATACAATCCGAACACAAGACGTCCAGTCTCCCCAAGCATACGGCGGTATAAACAAGCTCAGCAAAGGCAATAGACGGTCATGAGAAAACTACGTTCAGTCGGGGCTCCGCTTATCATCGTGATAGCCATTATCGCCGGTGCTATGCTCTTGGTCTGGAGTAAGAAGGCCCAGCTGGAGCAGACGCCGGCATTCAGCGATCGGCCTCGACCTACCACCGTCACCACGGCTCAGGCCGGCGAACTGACCGTGGCTCGCGAGTATCTTGCCGTGGTTGAACCATTCGAAGAGGCGCGCCTCTCCGCACAGGTTACCGCCGACGTCACGTCAGCGCCGGTGGACGAAGGCGATCGGGTCGAGGCGGGGGATGTGCTGCTCGAATTGGATGCCGAGGAGATGGAGCATAAAATCGCCGTTAACGAAGCCCGCGCCGAAGAAGCGGCCGCGGAGCTTGCAGGCAACGAGGCGACGGTCGAGGCGCTTGTGGAGTCCAACCAGTTCTGGCAAGCCGAAAAACAACGCGACCAGCAACTCGCCGCGGACGAGTCCATCCCCGGTACGCAAGCGGAACAAACCGCGCAGAAGGCGGCCGAGGTGAAAGGCAACCTGGAGGCGGGCCGGCAGAAATCGCATGCCATCCGCAGTCAAATGGAAGCATTAGACAGCGAGCTGGCGGAATTACAAACCCGGCGCAACTACTACACGATTACCAGTCCGAGCGCGGGTGTGGTCACCCAACGAACGGTCGACCCGGGCGACCAGGCCGCACCCGGAAAAACCCTTGTGGAAGTGCAGGACCGGCGCCGGCTCAAACTCGCTTTCGATGTCCCGCAGCAGGATCTGCCTGAAATTCAACAAGGGCTGGATGTGAACTTTGTCGCCAACGGCGTCTCGCGGACCGCCGAGATTTCCCTGCTCTACCCAGCCCTTAATCAAGCGAAGATGATGCGCGCTGAAGTCTGGCTGGACCGCGACGCTGGGCCCGTGCCATCCACCGGCGCCTACGCGCCGCTCGAAGTCGTGGTCAAGCGCGTTAGGGATGGCGTGTTGCTGCCCGCCGCGGCGCTCATCGAGGGACCCAACGGCGCATCTCACGTGTTCGCGGTCGAGGACGGACGGCTTGTTGCCCGCCAAGTGGAAATACTTGGACGTACGGGCGACACCGCTTCCGTCAAGGGCATCTCCAGCGGCGATCGCGTGGTGCGCAACACTTTTCTGGGCTGGGCCACGCTTTCCTCGGGTGAAAACGTGGAGCCGATCGAATGAACCTGACGGAATCCTCTCTACGTCATCCTTACAGCGTCGCGGCCTTGGCGCTGCTGATTACCGCGGTGGGAATAGCCGGCTTTTTTCGCACCCCCACCGATCTTTTTCCGGACACCTTTCCGCCGCAGGTCCTCGTCATCACCGTCCAACCCGGCGCCGGCGCCGATGATGTCAGCGACAAGATTACCGAGGTCATTGAAAAGGAAATCAATACGCTTGGCGGTCTGGAGAATATCCGCAGCACCAGCCGTGACCAAGTGTCCTCGATAGCCGCGGAATTCGACTATAGCAAAGACCCGGGCCAGGCCATCCTCGAGGTACAGAACACCATGGCCCGCATCCGGGCTGACCTGCCCGAGGAGGCGCTTGAACCGAAACTGTATCGTCTCAGCGACGCCACGGCCCGCCCATTACTCACCCTCGCGCTGTCGCCCCGTGAAGACAGCCATCGGACATTGTCCGAAATCCGGCTGTTGGCCGAAAACGAGATTCAGGATCGGCTGCTGCGACTGGAAGGCGTGGCCGACGTAGACGTCTTCGGCGCGCACCGCCCTGAAATCCGAGTACGAATCGACCGCGATAAGCTCGCCGCCCAGGAGCTGTCCGTCGGCGACGTTGTCGCCGCCCTGGCGCAACAGAACGTTTCGGCGCCGGCCGGCACAATTTACACCGGGGCAAGCGAGTACCTGATGCGGATCACCGGCGAGTTCAAAGATCTCCAGGCCATCGAAGACCTGCCCTTGCGCCGGGAGGAGGCGGGACTGCTGCGGGTTGGCGATATCGCCACCGCCGAATTAAGCGAGCGCGAACCGCGCTCGCTCTATCACGGCAATGGCGCCGAAACCATCGCCCTCGGCATGATCAAACCCGACGGAGGCGATACGGTCGCTGCTATTGAACGCATCAAAGCCTTTCTGCCCGAGTTGCGCGCCACCTACCCGGATATCGCCTTCGACATCACCCAGGACCAGCAACCCCTGATCGATATCAATATGCAAGGCATGGTCTCCTCGATCATCCAGGCCGTGCTGCTTACCGTACTGGTGATTTTCCTGTTCCTGGCCGAGGCGCGGGCCGCCCTTATCGTCGGCATCAGCGTCCCTCTTTCTTTCCTGTTTTCCTTCGGTGTTCTCTGGTTCACCCCCTACACGTTGAACATGGTTACGCTCTCCGCTCTGATCGTCGCCACCGGCATGGTGGTCGACGCCGCGGTAGTGACACTGGAAAACATCTATCGCCACTTCCGCGAGATGAAGACACCCGATGTTCGACACGCGGCCCTCGATGGCGCCCGCGAAATCTCGTTGGCCATCACCGCCGGCATGTTAACCACCGTGGCGGTACTGGCGCCGATCGTCCTCCTCAGTGGTTATTCCGGCAGGACCATCGGCCGCCTGAGCCTGGTGATATCCATTACCATGATCGCGTCGCTGACCATCGCCCTCACCATGATCCCACTGCTAACGTCCAAGGTCTTAAACCGCCGCCGGAAGAAGAAGAACATCTTTGAACGCATGGCGGATCACGTGGATAAACTCGTGGTGCTGCTGCGTCATTTTTATGTGGGTGTGCTCAAGTGCGCCCTGCGCCACCGCGTCATAACACTCACCCTGGCGGCGGCCTTCTTTATTGTAAGTGTTACAACTATCCCGCCGCTTATCGGCGGTGCTCTGATGCCGCCGATGGATACCGGTGTCGCCGTTGTGGCGTTCGATCTCCCGGCTACCGACGATCTGGACCAGGTGCAGGCGACGCTACACCGCGTGGAAGAAATCATTTATCAGCAGCCCGGTATCGAAAAACTCTCCACCGTCGTCGGTTCCGAGCCCGGAGCAATCGGATTTGGCGCCGGCGGCGCTACGGCGCAGTCGGTGGTCTGCACCGTGGAAATGGTCGACCGCACCCAACGCGGCCAAACTATCTGGGAGATCATGGGCGACTGGCGCGAAGAGCTGCGCGGCCTGCCAGGTATCAAAAGCTTCCGCATCAGCGAGTACGGAGCGGTCCCCATACCCACCACCAAGGCTCCCTTGAACTTTATCATCAGCGGTCCCGACCCGCGGGTTTTAGACCGCCTCGCTGAAGAGACTTTAGACCGATTGCGAAAAGTCCGCGGTCTTGCCGATATCCAGCGCAGCTGGCATTTCGACGAGAAACAAGTCGATGTCCGCGTCGATCCGGCACTGGCGAGTCTCTACAAAACCTCACCGGCCGCCGTAGCGGCCGATTTAAACGCAGCCGTGCAGGGCGTCCCCGCCACGTCGATGCGGCTCGCTGATTTTCTTGATATACCCATCCGGGTTCAATACGATCCGCCGGCGCGCGATAGTGTCAAGGCTCTCCAAGAAACCTATGTCGGCAGCGCATTCGGACCCGTTCCGCTGCGCGCCCTGGCCGATACGGAAATGGTAAGGCAGCGTCCTTTCATCACCCGCGAAAACCTCCAGCCCACCATCGATATCACCGGCGTCAATCAAGACATGACCATCGCTCAAGTCACCGAGATGGCAAACAGAGCGATTGCCGGCATCGACACGCCGCGCGGGTACAGCATTGAATCCGCCGGCACCACCACGAACATGGAGTCCACCCAGGTGCAGTTACGTCAGAGCCTGCTCATCGGAATTGTTCTGCTTTACCTGCTGCTTGTGGTCATGTTTCATTCGTTCGTCCATCCGATCACGATTATGGCTGCCATCCCCCTGGCCGTTGCCGGCTCGCTATGGGGATTACTGTTGTTTGATAAACCCATGTGCATGCCAGCCAATATGGGCATGATCTTTCTGGCCGGCATTGTCATCAACAACAGCGTCCTCTTACTCGATTTCATCATTAAAGGCAAGCAACGCGGAATGGACAAAGACGAGGCCATCATCGAATCGGTTAAACTGCGCCTGCGTCCGATCCTTATGACCACGTTCTCGACGATCGTTGGTCTATCGCCGCTCATCTTCGAGATGGCCGTCGGCCTAGAGCGCCTCAGTCCCCTCGGCATCGTCGCCGGCAGCGGACTGCTGGTTGGCACCTTCTTGACCATGGTGGTCGTCCCCGTCGTCGATTCGAGCCTGGACAGTCTGAGCGGCACGGCGAGAGAAGGATGGGATCGCCTATGGAATACATCCTCCAAATCACGCGCGCACACGAACGAGCCTTCAGCTTAATGAACCATTCTTAAACAAAACCGGCTCGGCGCTGCTTATTGTCATTCATGTCTTTGGCCCGTCTTTTTGTGCTTTTGGGCGCAGGATGCGCGAAGGGGCCGCGCCGAAGCCATAAAGAAGCTGATCGAGATCGACCGCGCTCCTTTTCTGATGGTCTAAAAACTGGGTACTACTGAAAAGGAACAGCTGCTATGTTGATTTACAGAACGAATACATGGCAGAATTCGTTTGAAACATCGTGGGCTTCCAAGAATGGCTTGGGAGCGCAACGGTGTGTCCACACGGATATGCGGTTTGTTCGGGATAGGCTTCTCGTTGGCGGCAGCGTCAAAAGGAACGCAGGACTACCTTGCGCTTAGCCACAGAAGAAGCCACAAACAAGTAGAGGGGATACAAGACGATGCGCAAACTAGTGTCACTAATCGCCGTGTTGCTCCTGGTAGGCGGCGTCGTTGCTGGCTGCGGGGACGGCGGAGGCGAAGCCGAACTCACGCCGGAACAACAACAGCAACTCGAAGAGTTGGGCCAAGATATGGAGCAGATGGAAGAGGAAGGTATGCCAGGACCCGGCGGGTCCGGCGGCGAGCAGCAGTCCCAGGAATAGCGGGACCAGCCTTCGATGCGGCTAGTTCAATCGGCTAGCCCTTTCCTTGGCCGTAGAGGCGCGAATCCGCGGGACCTATTCGTGAGCGGACGCTTACCATCACTTTCCGGTTGGTAAGCGTCCGCTGTTATTGTATCGAATGCGCTACAGTGGGCGGTTTCGTCCCATGGGAATCGTGTGTTTATCTCACAGCGGGTCGCCTAAGGCGCCAATCGCCGGGTAAGGACGGCCACTTGACGTTTCTCTCAAGCCACGGATCAGCCCGTATCAAAGTCGTATTTCTTTAGGCGGTAACGCAAGGATCGCGTGGTAAGTCCCAGCAGTTTCGCGGCCTTTACTTGGGAATACTTGGTTTTTTCAAGCGCTTGCTGGATGAGCTTAATCTCGATGCCGGAAATCATGGCTTCGAGGTCCACGCCCTCTTCGGGCAGGTCCGTCACCGTACGTTCTGGGGCCGCCACGTAATGCTGCACCGAGAGCGGCAGGTCGCCCACTTCAACAACGCCGTTGGCGCATAGGGCCACGGCGCGCTCCATCACGTTCTCGAGTTCCCTGACATTGCCCGGCCATTTGAACGTGCGCAAGGCGTTCATGGCCTCGTCGGAAACACGAACCTCCGGACGGTCAAGCTTCTCGGCGTGGCGTTGCCCGAAATAGCTCACAAGTAAAGGCACATCGTCCGATCGTTCCCGCAAGGGAGGGACCGTGACGGGGATCACGTTAAGACGATAGTAGAGGTCCTCGCGAAAACGGCCTTCGCCCGCCATCTGTTCAAGGTTGCGGTTGGTCGCGGAGATGATGCGCACATTAACCTTAATGGGCGAGGTCCCGCCGACAGGCATCACTTCGCTGTTGTCGAGCACGCGCAGGAGCTTCACCTGCAACTGCGCCGGCATCTCCCCGATTTCGTCAAGAAAGAGCGTACCCCCATCCGCCACCACGAAGAGACCTTCTTTTTCCTCGATTGCGCCCGTGAAGGATCCCTTCTTGTGGCCGAACAACTCGCTCTCCAACAAGTTCTCCGGCATGCCTCCGCAGTTGATGGCGACAAACGGCTTCTCCGCGCGCGGACTGAGCTGATGGATCCCGCGCGCGACGAGTTCCTTGCCCGTGCCGCTCTCGCCGTGAATCGCCACGGTGCTGGGAAGCTGGGCCACGCGGCGGATCATGTCACGCACCTTTTCGATGGGCGGGCTCTTGCCGATGATGTTGTTGAGATTGCCCCGGCGGGCCTGATCTTGGCGGAGCGCCGTGTTTTCGCGCTTGAGGTCGCGTTGCTCCAAAGCCCGCTTGACCACCAGGCGGATTTCCTCGTTCTTGAAGGGTTTCATGAGGTAATCCGTGGCGCCCAGTTTCATCGCCTCAATGGCGGTCTCCACCGAGCCGTAGGCCGTAATCATGATGGCGGGCGTGCCTGGGCGGTTGTCCTGAAGCCACGAGAGCAGCTTCATGCCCGCCTGGCGGTCGCTGCCCATCCGCAGGTCGGTAAGAACAATATCGAAATGCTCTTTCTGGAGGCGGGTTGTGGCTTCCTCCACGTTCCGCAACACAGCTACATCGTAGCCATTGCGCGTAAGCACAATATCTAGGAGTTCGCGCATGCTCGCTTCGTCGTCGACGACAAGCACCCGGTGTTTTTGCGCCACGGTGATTCTCTCCTTATCCGCGAACGGCGGGAAGACGCACACTTAGAGAGGTGCCCCCTGATTCGCGGGAGGACACGCGTATCGTGCCATCGTGTGCGGTAATGATGCGATGGCACACGGCCAGTCCCATGCCCACGCCGGTGTCCTTTGTAGTATAGAAGGGCTCGAAGATGCGCGCAACCATATCCGGTTCGATGCCGGGGCCCTCATCATCGAACCGGACTTCGATCGAGCTTTGGTTCCGCGCCACGCTCACGTTAAGCTTGCCGCCGTTTTCCATGGCCTCAAGGCCATTATGAGCAATGTTCTGGAACACTTGCTTAAGCTGCGTGCGATCGCCAAAAGTCATCACCGCTTCATCGGGGGTTTGCAAATAACACTGATACCTGGCGCCGTTCTCCCCAAAGCGGCGTTCGCAATCCTGGCACACCTCCTCGGCCAATGCGCGCACGTCAAGGGGTTCGCGTTGAACACTGGGTTCCCGCGCAAAATCAAGAAACCCCCGGACTATCTCGTCGAGGTGATCCGATTCCCGAATGGCAATACCCGCCAGTTTACCCGCTAGCGGATCTTCTCCCACGTGGCTGCGCAATTCGTCCACGGCGCCGCGGATGGCCGCGACCGGATTTCGGATCTCGTGAGCCAGTCCGGCGGCAAGTTCGCCAACCACGGCCAGCCGATCCTGCTTCTGAAGTTCCTTGCGCATTTCGGCCATCTCGGTGAGGTCGCTGAAGGAGGCGATGATTCCGGTCAGTTGGCCCCGGATATCGCGGATGCGGCTGGTCGTCAACCCCATGAGTTTCTTCGCGCCCGAGAAGGTGCGGGCGTGGAACTCGTAGCTTGTGAAGTCACGTTCCGACCGAATGGCCGTGAGCACGGGGCACTCCTCGCCTGAATCCACGCGCAGCACGTCCTGGACGGAATGGCCGATGGCGCTTCCTTTGGGGATGTCGAGAAGGGTGTCCGCGGCCTTGTTCTGTGCCACCACCGCTCCTTCCTTATCCGTGATAAGAAAGCCATTGTTCATGTTGTCCAGGATTTCGCGTTGAAACTGCTGCATCCGGTGGAGCCGCATGTTCCAGAACCCGCTCATGGCGGCGGTAAGGAAGAAGGCCAGGCATTGAACCAGGAAGTTGTAGGCCAGCCCCATATTGCTCAAGCCGGCGTCGTCAACGGGGGAAATGCCCGCTTGGATCGCCATAGTGATGGAGGCCAATGCCGCAAACACAAACCCGCTTTTCACGCCTAAGTAGAGCCCAGCCTCCAGGATAACAGCGACAAATAGAAACGTAAAAACGCTGCCTGGGCCGCCCGTGAAACTCACGGTGGCGGCGACCACGGCGAAGTCTACCAACGCCTGCGCCCAGATCAGGGCGGGCGGAACGGGGAAGGCTTGCCGGATTCGCACAAGCAAATATCCGCTAGCGGCAAGACCGAAGGCGTAGAACGCCAGCAGGAAGTGCGCTGTGGACCTATCGGCGTGTTCCAGCAGATAGACGCCCGCAACCGCCAGGGCGAGCACGGCGATGCGCGCCACGCCCACCGCCCACCATTGGACGTCTATATCTTCCCGGCCGGGCCGTCTTTGCTCGGGGATGGGCTGTATCACGCGCCTTTCTCCAGCAGCCGCATGAACCCTTCAGGATCGTTGCTGCGTTTCATCGCCATATCACCGGAAATGATACCGCGCCGCGAGAGCCGGTAGAGGGACTGGTTCATGGTCATCATGCCCTCCCCCGCGCCGATTTCAATCATCGAAGGGATCTGCGCCAGTTTCTCCTCGCGAATGAGGCTGCGAATCGCCGTATTGGGCAGCATGATTTCGAGCGCGGCCACCCGGCCGTTCCCATCCGCCCGGGGGATGAGTTGTTGCACAACCACGCCTTCCAATACAAACGACAACTGAGTTCGTATTTGCGCCTGTTGAGCGGAGGGAAACACGTCCACAATGCGATTAATAGTCTGAAGCGCATCGTTGGTATGCAACGTGGCAAAGGCGAGATGCCCCGTCTCGGCCACGGTCAAAGCGGCTTGAATCGTCTCGGGGTCGCGCATCTCGCCGATAAGGATCACGTCGGGATCCTGGCGGAGAACGTGTTTGAGGGCCGCGGCGAACCCATGCGTGTCGGCGTGCACCTCGCGTTGATTCACGACGGATAGGTTGTGCCGATGTAAGAACTCTATGGGATCCTCAATGGTGACAATGTGAGTCCGCCGTTCCCGGTTAATGCGGTCAATGATTGCCGCCAACGTGGTGCTCTTGCCGCTACCCGTTGGACCACACACCAGCACCAATCCCAGGGGGCGGTGCGCAAAATCCGCCACGGTGCGGGGCAGGCCGAGTTCCTCGAAGCTTTGCACCTCGAAAGGAATGGCGCGGAACGCGGCCGCCACCGATCCGCGATCCAAGAACACATTGAGGCGAAAACGGCTCAGTCCCTCCATGCCAAAGGAGGTGTCGCATTCCTTCTCGGTCTCGAACTTGGCGATCTGCTCCTCGTTCAAGACACTGTAGACGAGTTCCTGGGTTTCAGCGGGCCGTAACGGCTCTTCGCCCTCCATGTATTCCAGGGTCCCATCCACCCGGAACACAGGCGGCAACCCAACGGCGATGTGCAAGTCGCTCGCCTGGATTTCGATCATTTTGTTCAGCAGTTCTTTAATGCTTGCGGCCATTGCCACCTCGCTTGTCTAGGGTTCGTTTGGTTTTTGGGTGCGCCGGAGACGCCGTGAACCGGGCATCAATCCATACTTGTTACGCGCAACACCTCCTCGATGGTGGTTTCGCCTTTGGCGGCCTTCGCCAATGCGTTCTGGCGCAGCGTCTTCATGCCGCAGCGCATGGCCATGGCCTTGAGCTTCTGCGCTGGAGCCCGGTTCAACACCAAGTCCTGCAACTCGGGATAGTTGGGCATCGCCTCGATTATGGCGGCCCGCCCCCGGTATCCCGTGTCCTTGCACTTGCTGCACCCGCGCCCCCTCACAAAGGTGGGCGCCGGATCGCCGGGATCGGGCTTGAACTGAATCCGCTGCAACACATCAGCCGGCACCCGCATGGTTTCCTTACAGTCCGGACAGACCCGCCGCACCAACCGCTGGGCGGCGGCGACCGCAACGGAGCTTTGCACTAAGAAAGGTTCAAGCCCCATGTCCACAAGCCGAGTAAAGACGCTAGACGCATCGTTGGTGTGCAGTGTACTCAGAACTAGGTGACCTGTTAGCGCTGCTTTCACAGCGATGTCCGCTGTTTCTTCGTCCCGGATCTCACCCACCATCACCACGTCGGGATCTTGGCGCAGAATACTGCGAAGCCCCGCCGCGAAGGTCAACCCGATAGAGGCTTGGGTTTGCACCTGGTTTACGCCGAATAGTTCGTACTCAATAGGATCCTCGACAGTGATGATATTGCGTTGACTGTCATTGAGTTTATGCAAGGCGCTGTACAGCGTGGTCGTCTTACCACTGCCGGTGGGACCGGTTACAAGGATCATGCCGAAAGGCAAAGCAAGCGCTTCCCGGAAGGCTTCCATAGGCTGTTTCTCGAAACCAAGCTTTTCAATATCGAGCGTCAGATTGCCCTTATCGAGGATACGCATCACGACTTTCTCCCCGTAGTAGCAAGGGAGAATGGAAATGCGGAAGTCGATCTCGCGCCCCTTAAAACGAATGCGGAACCGTCCATCCTGAGGCAAACGGTGTTCAGCAATATCTAATCCGCTGAGGATCTTAAAGCGGCTTATCAAGGCCGATTGCACATTCTTGGGCGGACTCTTGGCTTCCTCCAGAACACCATCCACGCGATACCGGATGCGGACCACCTTTTCGAATGGCTCAATATGGATGTCGCTTGCGCCCCATTCGAGCGCGTTAATCAGCACCAGATTCGCCAGCCGGATGACCGGCGCATCCTCGGCCTCTTTCTGGAGACTCGCGATATCATCAATGTCGTCGGCATCCTCGACGACTTCCATGTTGCCTTGCTCTTGTTGCTTTTCATCCACCAACTCATGGTAGAGATCTTGGCTCTGCTTGCCGACCCCATAACTTTTCTCGATGGCCTGGACCAGCTCGGACTCAACGGCGACCACGGGCTCAATCTCATAGCTCGTTAACATCCGCAAGTCGTCCAACGCCATGATGTTCAAGGGATCGGCCATGGCGAGGGTAAGCACATCCCCCGTGACCGACACGGGAAGTATGAGATACTGACGGGCGAGAGACTGGGGCACTTCCTGCAAGACTTCCTTGGGGATGGTATAGTTCATCACGCGAATATGCGGGATGCCGAGCTGCTCGCTTAAGGTAATGACGAGGTCCTCCTCGCCCAGGTATCCTTTTTCGACAAGGATGTGGGCGAGGCTATGGCCGGTCTGCCTTTGAACGGCCACGCATTCGTTGAGCTGCTCCTGAGTTACCAGTTCTTGTTCTAATAGCACGTCGCCCAACCTGCGTTTGGCGGTTCTCGAGGGCACTGCGTCAATCCTTTCCGGCTATTCGTTTGCTATGGACGCACGAATAACCGCGGCGTCCGACTCTGTGTATACATGACGCGCAACGCGTTGCATCAGGCCGCCTCCGTAATACCGAGCTGGTCCAGGATCTCCAAGCCCTGCGCACTATCCAACTCCTGCCCCGCCAAGCCGGCGAATGCAATCACCTTGCGGAGGGCGCCTGTCATCTTCCGCATGTCGTACGGTACGCGGGAAGCGATGACTTCGAGGATCTGCCGGGGAAGCTGCGCCCCGGCCGCGGCCGCCTGGTGTTCAAGGATCGCGCTACGGGTCGCGTGGTCGGGGGCTTCAAGGGCCGACACAATGCCGCCGTTGAAGCGCGAAATGAGCCCCTTATCCACGCCAGTCAAGTTCGCCGGGGCGGCAGCTCCCGCTATAATGATTTGCCGGTCTTCACGCTCCAAGGCGTTAAGGATGTGGAATAGCTCCTCCTGGGCGGCCGTGCGGCCCGCAAGGAATTGCACATCGTCCACCACGAGCACATCCCATTGGGCATAGGCATGGCGCACGTTGGCGGCCTCGTGACGGTGCAGGGCTTCCTCCAGCCGTTCAGCAAACCGCGACGCCGTCACATACCCCACGCGGCGGTCGGGATCCATGACCCGCACGCCGTTGGCGATGGCGTTGATCAGATGGGTCTTGCCCACGCCCACGTCGCCATGGATGTAGAACGGACTATACTCCCCGCCGGGCTCCTGAGCCACGGCCTGAGCCATTGCAAAAGCAAACTGATTCGCTTTGCTCACGAAGAAACGATCAAAAGTATGCGCCCCCTGGGGATGTTCGGACTCCAAGGCTTCCCGCACCCGCGCATCCGAGCGCGTCTTGGCGCCCGGACTTTCCATCGCCTCCAGGACGTCCTTTTCGCCCCGTGAGGTGTCGCCGGCGCCTTTGTGCTGTCCCGGGAAGGGGGTTACCGCGGCCTCGTCCGCCTGCGCGCCTGCATTGATCGCGCCTGGAGCGCCCTTGACCGATGGCGCGGCCCCGGTCCCCCCAGCCGGCGCGAAGGGATGGCGAGGGGGCGTCTGAACATTCTGCATAGCTTCCACTGCTTGTTTCGCGGCTTCCGCGGCTTCACGGGCGGCGCTGACCGCCTCCTTCAGCTGCCCATCAGCGGCGCCGCTTCCCGCCTCCTTCTGTTGCGCGGTCAGCGCGCCCAGGAGTTCCTTCATGGCGGCCTGCATGGCTCTCCCCGTCTGCGATGCTTCCTTTGCTTGGGCTTCAAACGCCTCTTGCAACGCCCGGAGCCGCTCATCTTCTTGGGCGCGTTGGACCTCCACGCTCTTGCTAAACGGGACCACCGCCTCCTTGAGGGCGCCGGCCAAAGCCGTTTGCATGGCCTCCGTATAGGCGCTGGGATCCGGCGCCGAACCCTGCGCGGCCTGAAGCGCCTGAATCTCCTTGGTTATGCTTTTCGCCGTGCTCGCAAGAATCTCGCTCAAGCTATCCCGGATGGCCCCACCTATCTCCTCGGCGGACGGACCTTGGGAAGAGGCCTTCTGATAAGTCATGGCCTGCTTGAGTTCCTTGCTCAGCGCATCCATGCTCTTTTGTAAAGGGGCGCTTACTCCCTCGCTCACTGCTTCCCGCACGGCGTCAGCCAGGACCTCAGGGGCCGGCGCCGCGGGTGTGCTATCTTGCTTAGGCGCCGCAGCTTTCATTTCACGGGCAACTACCGTAGCCAACTGTTGCATGCTCTTGCTCACGGCGCCATCAATGGCCTCCGCGAGGGGATCCTTCAGGCTGGCCGCCAAAGTTTCGGGATTCCAGACAGCTGCCTTTTCATCCTCCTTCGCTGAGGCAGGCTGCGCCGCCAAGCTCTCGCGGATCTCCGCACCAAGCGCCTTCAGCGACTTATCCATCGCCTTCTGAACGCCATCGCCCAGCACCGCCGCAAGCTCGTCGGCAGTGGGACCCGCTGGCGGCGAACCAGCACCAGCCTCCGGGTGAGCAGGCTGCGCCG
>JBKHFO010000080.1:0-13732 GCA_046540175.1 Candidatus Hydrogenedentota bacterium | reverse complement strand
TGCTTCCCCGCGCAGCTTGGCATCTTTACGCACCATCATGGCCGTCATCTCCCTAGTCTCTAGACACGCCCCCCCTTACCGCGAGGCGGAGCTGGAGTGTTCGCTTTTGTTGGTGGCGCCGCCGTTGGTGGAGTCGGTGGTGTCGTTCGTTTCGAAGTTCATGAGGGAACCTTGAATGGGGAGGGGTTCGGGGCCGTAGACTTCGCTTTCCTGGGGCATGGGTTCGTCCTCCGGTTCGATGGGCGGGGCCTCGCACCGGTCGCTGTCGCAGTAGGCGTCTTCCAGTTCGTCCGTGTTCATGCCCGAGAGGTCGAGTTCGCCCACGCGGGAGATGGCGTGGTAATACATTTCCTCGGTGATTTCTTGGTAGGGCGCCTGGGCGTACTGGTGATCGGTGATGGGGAGGAAGCTGATGGATTTCAGCCGCATCTCGTAGAGTTCGAGAATCCGGGGCAGGTCCTTTGCTTCCTCCGGCCGGAAGGTGACGGTGGCGCTGACTTGGTTGTCGGCCCAGTAATACTGCATCTGCGCGACATTCTCCACCTGCTCCCAGATGCTGACTTCGTTCTTGCCGCGGTCGAAGTAGCGCTGTTTGACGGGAAAATAGACCACCCACGTGTTGTCGCCGTAGACGGACTCCTCCATGCGGAACCCGGCCTGGCGGATGGGTTCGACGAGGGGGCTGGTCTTGTCCAGCCGGATGGTGCGGTAGTAGTACTTGCTGTGCGGGTAATGGATGCCAGGGGTGACGCCGGGCAACAGGGAGACGGTGCCGCTGGGTTTGACGCTGGTCTTCTTGATGCTGGCGGGCACGCAGAGCCATTGGCTGTAGATCTTGTCGAGGTTGGTGACGTAGGCATAGCCTTCGTCGCACCAGTTGAAGTGCGCGCGCCGGCCGTGTTTCTCGAAGGACTCGACGATGCCGGATTGCGACAGGCCGATGCGCCGGTTGCGCAGCATGATGGCGTTGGTGCGTTCGTTGTGCGTGGGGACCAGGGTGACGGTCTTGGCGTAGAGATAAGCGTATTTCAGGGTGCGCTTGTACTCGTCGAAGCTGTCATGAAGCGAGGGGAAGGTCTCCACGAGATTGCAGATCTCGTAGGACTCCAGGCTCTGCTCTCCGCAGGGGTTGGTGCCCGCCACCTTGCTATCTATCCAGCTCTCGCCGTCCTTCAGGCGCCCGAAGGCCTGGGCGTTGCGCAGCCAGAAATAGCCGGGTTCGCCGTTGATGGCGGTCTGCTGTCCCACCACGTCGTAGTTCATGCCGGGGTCGGCGGCGATGCTGTTGTTCGACGCCCAGCGCCAAGCCATGAGCTTGTCGCCCTGGGTTTCGGGATCCTTCAGCTTGAGATAGTCCTCGTCGCCGGGATCGCCGAGCGCAAGCTCCGCCGTCCGGCGCACGCCGCCCGAGACCACGCACTTGCCGATGACGTTCATGAGGTCGGTGATATCGGTCGAGGTGATGCGCTCGCCCACGCGGGGCGCGAGCACGCGGTCGATGTTCTTGACGCATTCCATGAGTGGATCGGGTCCCGGCGCGATGCCGCCAAAGGTGCGGATGGGCGCGCCGACGGGGCGGATGCGCGAATAGTCGATGTGCGCGGGGCGTTTGCCGACCCCGGCGTAGGCGTCGAGCAACGCGCGGACCAAGTCCACCCAGCCCTCTTTCGAGTCCTCGACCACGTGGGTGTAGCCTGCCCGCTTGGGTTCGTGGACCAACACCTTGCCGCTGCCCTTGGTGTCGAAGGCCACGCCGACGCCGAGCATGGAGAGGTCCATGAGGAAGCAGAAGGGTTCGGCGAAATTAGTCTCGATCTCTTCGGTGGACACGAAGGCGCAGTTGTTCAGCGCGGCCGAGCCCCTTTGCCAGACGTAGTCCGTGCCCATCATCCACAGGCCGCGGCCCGGCGGCAGGAATTTGAAGTCCCACATCAGGCGGAACATCTCCTGGGCCGAGCGTTGCGCCTTTTGCGCGTTCCACGGCAGCTTGAGATTGCGGCAGTGGTTGAGTTGGATGGTGTAGCAGCCCTCGACCACGCGCTTGATGCTTTCCCAGTACTCTTCCGTGCGGCCCCCTTGCTCCGGCAAGGCGCGGGCGTAGGTACGCTTAAACGTGAGATAGCCCAGCGGCCCCCAGTTGGGGTGCTGGCCCCGGAATTTGTCCAGAAACCGCTCCGAAAGCTTGAATCGTTCCTTCACATCGAACAACATCGTTACACTCCCCGCGTCAATTCGCGCGTTTATCTCCAAAAGAACCGCCTTTTTCCCGAATGCTACCAGCGGTTCCTGCTTAATAACTCACATTTCCCGACAAACCGCCTCACACTTTCCGGTTCTTCGTGCGGACCCAAGGGAACCCGTCCACTTCCTCCGCCTCGTAATCCCCAAACGCATTGGGATACCGGTCCTTCACCAACTGGTAAACCTTATTGAACACGAGCCGTATCTCCTCCTCCGCCTCCGGCGCCGTGCGCATTTCGATGACGTGGCGCAAGGCCCGCAAGTTGGCCGACCACCCCACCGTGGTGGCCAAACCCATGGGGGCCACGCGGCGAAAGGCGGAGGTCAGCTTCTTCTTCACGGAGAACTTCTTCTCGTCCGCCACGCCATAGACGTCCGCCAATTGCCGTTGCGCCTCTTCGAGTTGCTCAAGCGTCTTGGCGAAGATGGCCATGCCCTCGTCGTTTTCCTGGATGTGCAGCGGCGCGTAGGCGGACAACGCGTCCAACCGCACGAACCGGAGCGATTCCTGGGACACGGCCGTGCCCGCCCGGTGCCGCACCAACTCATGGGTAAAAACGCGGCTCACATCGGCGAACACGAAGTTGACCACCGCATGTTCCAGTACGCTGCCATGGCCGACTTCAAGGATATGGCCAAGGTAGGGGGCGTTGCCTTCGCGGACACGGGTCACGTTGGGGTTCAACCCCGGCTTGAAAGAACGGTAACACAGGCGGCCGTAGATCTCCGTCAAGCGCTCCGCGCCGCTGGGGGCGTCCGTTTCCCAATCGGAGACGCCGACATGCTGGAGATAGGCCTGAAGCCCCTCCTCTACGACCTGGGTTTCCCCAACTAGAAACACTTTTGGCTCGACAAATTCCATGCGTGACCCTCGTCTCTCGAAGTTTTGGTCCTACCCGCCGGGCTTTCGCGCCCGGCGCCCGCGCACCGCGCGCCCAAGGATTAAAGAAAGGAAGCTTAGCCTACGCCATCAAACTGCCCCATGTCCACCAGGGGCCTTGAGGCGGCGTTTTGGAGCTGGCCCGCCACGGCGCCTAGCTGCCGGAAAATCGCCTTAGACCCTACATGTAGCGTAGAAGCGCTGATGACTACCCTCTATTTTGGGCTACGCCGGGGTTGCATGTCAAGCGGAACAATGCGAATGTTTGGCGTATTTCAAGAGAATATGCGCCCCGGCTTGGCGTCCCATGGAAGGCTGAAGTGAGGTGGGGGAGGGGCGGGGCACGCGCCCCATGCGGAAGCAAAAAGACCCGCCCCTTCCTGGATTTATGGGAAGAGGCGGGCGTTTGGTGTTGCGTGGCGCGCTATCGGCTGGGGATTAAGCCCAGGTGATGGCGCCTTTTTCCTGGAAGATGAGTGAATTCTTGAGCAGTTCGATGGCCTTGGTGAGCCCTTCCATGGGCGTCATCAGGCTGTCTTCGTGCTCGATGCTCACGGGACCGTCGTAGCCGACCATGCGCAGGGTCGAGGCG
Source organism: Candidatus Hydrogenedentota bacterium (assembly GCA_046540175.1). Taxonomy (GTDB): domain Bacteria; phylum Hydrogenedentota; class Hydrogenedentia; order Hydrogenedentales; family SLHB01; genus SKRY01. The sequence goes on along the minus strand of JBKHFO010000080.1, from coordinate 10,019 downwards.
AAGTCGTTCCACCATTCGAGACCATGCCCATAGCCCACCGACCGGAACAGCCAAGAGCGCCTGAGTTCCTCGCCGTAGTGCTTGGTGTCGAGCACGCCGTTAATGTCCGAGTTCACGTTGTAGACCAACGCGTCCTTGGCGTGGACGTGGAACATGGCGTCGCCGCCGATCTCGCGGATGCACTTGATCGGATCCATGCCTTGCCACCACAGGTGACTGGGATCGAAGTTCGCGCCGAGGCTCTTGCCGCATTCCCGGCGGATGCGCAGCAGCGTTTCGGTGTTGTACACGACGAACCCGGGGTGCATCTCAAAGCCAATGTTGACGCCGTGGTCGGCCGCGAATTTGGCCTGCCGCGTCCAGTAGGGAATAACGCGCTCGTTCCACTGCCAATCCAGGGTCTCGAGGTAATCCGGAGGCCAGGGGCAGGTCACCCAGCAAGGCCGCTTGGCGTTTTCGTCCGAGCCCGGGCAGCCGGCGAAATCGTTAACCGTCTTGATGCCCAGCAGCGAGGCGAGCTTGATCGCGTCGGTCTGCACTTCCTGGTTGGCCTTGGCGAAGGCTTCGTCGGGGTGGAGGCAGTTGCCGTGCGCGCTCAGAGCGCTGATCTCGAGTCCCTCGCCCTTCAGCGTTGCGAGAAGTTCATCCCGCTTCGGCTTGGATTCAAGCAGCTCTTTCACGTTGAGGTGCGGCGCGCCGGGGTAGTTCCCCATGCCGAATTCCACGGTCTGCAAGCCCAGTGGCCGGATGGTTTCGAGGACTTCGTTGAACGACTTGTCCCCAAACATGGCCAAGAATAGACCTAGTTTCATTGTGATTCTCCCTCTTGGTTTGAAATTCCTTCCACTTCAACAGGTCCGGTTAAGCGCGATTATAAAGCGTTAACCTAGACGGGAAACTTGATCCACGATTGCTTCTTGGAGCTTTCGACGGCGCCTTCAACAAAAGCCATGCCCCGCACGCCTTCTCGGGCGCTCGTGAAGTCGTGGCTTTCGGGGGACGCGGGCTTACCCGCCTTGGCGTCGGCGATGGCGTGGGCGAAGTTCTTGTACAGGTTGGCGAACGCTTCCAGATAGCCTTCGGGATGACCAGGGGGTACGCGGGTGCCCGCCGCCTCGTCGACGCCCGTGCGCAGTACTTGCTTGGGCTTGTCCAGCCATGCGGCCACCAGGGTGTTCGGCTCCTCTTGACGCCAGGTAAGTCCGCCCTTTTCGCCGTAGATGCGAATGTTCAGGCCGTTTTCCTCGCCAATCGCCACCCCGCTGGCCCACAGCAAACCGGTGGCGCCATCCTCGAACTTCAATAGGATGTTGCCGTCGTCGTCGAGCATCCGGCCCGGCACATAGGTGTGAAGGTCAGCGCACATGTCGGTAATCTTCAATCCGGAGATAGTCTCGGCCAAGTTGGCGGCGTGCGTGCCGACGTCGCCCATCGTGAAGCTGCCGCCCGCCTGGGCCGGGTCCACCCGCCAGGAAGCCTGCTGACAGCCTTCGTCTTCGGTGCGCTTGGCCATCCAGCCCTGGGGATACTCCACCACGATACGCCGGATCTTGCCGAGTTGTCCTTCTTGCACCATCTTACGGGCATGTTTGACCATGGGATAGCCCGTGTAGGTGTGGGTCAACAGGAGGAGCAGGCCCGTTTCCTTCACCTTCTGTTCGATTTCCTTGGCCTCTTGAAGCGTTACGGTCATCGGCTTCTCGCACGCCACGTGGAATCCGTTGGAGAGGGCCTTCATCGTCACGGGATGATGCACTTTGTTCGGCGTGACGACGGACACGAAGTCCATGCGTTCGCCTTCGGGCAATTTGGCCTCGGCCTCGATCATTTCTTCATAGGTGCCGTAGACGCGGTCCGCCGGAAGGAACACTTCCTTGCCAAACTCTTTCGCCCTGTTAGGGTCTACGTCGAAGGCCCCGCACACCAGCTCGATGTAACCATCGAGACGCCCGGCGATACGATGTACCGCCCCGATAAAGGCGCCATATCCGCCTCCTACCATGCCCATTCGCACTTTTCGGTCCATCTGTTGTCTCCTTCTGTTGGTTCTCCTGCCACAAAATGATGTTTAGGGTAGCGCGTCACATCAAAGGGCTCACAGCCTGAAGAGCGGCTGGGGCATTGCCGCGAGATGCATGGCGTCAACACAGGGATTGGACCAAAGAACCGAACGCTCACAACGTTTAGTCTGCAACGCTTGGAACCGCCGCCTTGCCGGTGTGGGCCTCTCCTTACCCTATCCCCCGGCTCCCGCGCCATACAGAAATCTTGGCTTCCCCTCCCCTGTTTTGCTCTTTGGCGTGGCACGCGCCAGAACCGCTTACCGGTCTGGCGAAGCATTATACAAAAACACGTCACCTGAATGTAAAGGGCAAATCAACAGTCGTAATCTCGAAGTAATCGGGGTCCGCTAAGTCTGGATTTCACTGCTATTCTTGGCTCGCCGGGAACTAGGAACAGAGCCGGTGAGTAACCCCCAAGCGTTCCCATCGTGGCGCGTACCACTGCGCGCCGGGAGGGATGGGAGATCTCTGCGCCATGCTGCCTCTTTGTTAATCCCTGTTTTCCAGTTGACCACGTCGCCGCGCAACGTTATCCTTAGACTACAGGTAACCGAAAAGGAGGTAATTCACATGCGTTCTCATTGCACACCGCTCACCGTTCCGCGACCGGCCTTGACCACGGACCAAATCATGCTGATCTTCTTCTTGGACGTGGCGCGGAGCGTGTTGGATTCCGTCGCGCGGCAAAAGGGGTTTTAGGCGGCGTTCGCATAGCGCCATTCACCACCGCTGTGTCCAAAAGTACATCGAGGTTTGCACGCGTGGAAAGCATCAACCCGTATCAAACGATAGCAAGCATCCGTTCGATGCCCGGCTTGCCCGCCGTGCTGACCCAGGTTATGGAAACGGTGCAAGATCCCGAGGCCTCCGCTCTCGACCTGAGCCAGTTCATCGCCAGCGATCAGACCTTGGCCGCCGCGCTCTTGCGGGTGGTGAATTCGGCCTACTATGGGTTCTACCGCGAAGTAAGCAGCGTGACCACCGCGATCGTCATTCTTGGATTCCTCGAAGTGCGCAACCTCGTGCTTGCCGTTACGGCCTACAATACGTTGAGTTCAAGTCGGGCGGCGCGGGGGCTGTGGCGGCATTCGCTGGAGGTGGCCATCGGCGCTCAACGGACCGCTCGCCTGATGAGCGCTCCCCCCGCGGCCGGTCCGTTCGTGGCGGGCCTGCTGCATGACGTGGGCAAGGTGGTTCTTCAGGACCTGTATCCCGAAGCGTATCGGCTCGCCGCCCAACAGTCTTGGGATCGGGCGGAACCCGTTTGCGTGGGCGAGCGGGATGTATTTCAACTTGACCATGCCGAGGCCGGGGCGATACTGGCCGAGCATTGGAATTTGCCCGAGCCCATCGTCGAGGCTATCCGGTATCACCACGAACCGAGTCATGCGCCCAAAGCCTTGAAACTGACCAATCTCACCGCCTATGCCGATTACCTGGCCTACGAAGCGGGAGAGGGGGATCCGTGTAATGGGGCGGCGCCTTCCGTTCCCATGGAGGCCGCGCGCAAACTGGACCTCTCGGACCGTCAGTTCGCCCAACTCAAGCTGGATATGAGCGACGCCGCAGAGAGGATAGACGAACTGTTGGGGGCCATTCACGGGGACTGAAGACCAATGCTACCGTTGAGCAAGCAGGGCGTATATGCGGCGCCTTAGGGGGGGAAGCGAGGGCATCACGGCGCTGGCTTCGTCGAAATGTCCCTCCAGCCACCGAATCACATCATCGAGCACTTGCTGGCGCCACCGTTCGACCGGCCGGCACACCTCGTCGCGCAGGAATTGGATGTCGCGCAGAAGACACCGCCGCGCCTCGCCATCAAGAGGCGAAAACTCCGCCTCTTCCACCAGCTTCTCCATGAGCGACAAGACATCCCCGGCATCCCCCTCCGCGCCGGCGGGATCGGGGGGGAACCACAGATCAAGCTCAAGCCGGTTTTCCACGAGGTCGATGCCCGCCGCCGTTATCCGGGCGGCCGAAAACAGGGGGGGATCGTAGCTGGTCAGGAGTTCCACGAACCCCCGGTCACTAAGATAGTGGATATTAGGAATAAGTTCGTCCCGCTCAAAGCCTTTCTCGTTCATCAACTCTTCTGGACTTAGCATTTCCAGGGGATTATCGAAGTAGTTCTCGTAGAGCAGGAGCAAGAGGCGGCGGCGAACACTCTTGGGGTGCTGATTCATCATGGCCTCATTATAGCAATGGCCCCATGATCCGGCAATGGAGCCGGGTTTGATGAGATTCTCGCGCTTGGTTACACTGGCATAGGCGCGAAGAGCGGGTTATCGCTTGAGAAGTAGGCAAGTGAATATCCCAACCCCACGCGCCGGCGATAATCGATGGGCACACCCGACCAATTAAGGAGGAGCCAATGGACACGGACATGAGGACGCAGGGAGGCGGCCTGAATCGCCGCCAGTTTATCAAGGGGGCTATCGGGGCAGGCGCGGCTGGCATGGCGCTGACAGCCCCGGCTTACGTGCGCGCCCAAGGGACGGAGGGGGAAGCTCCGAAACCCCCGAACATCCTCTTCGCGTTTGCCGATGACTGGGGGCTTCATGCCAGCATCCATGGAACGCGGGGGCTGCAGACACCGGTCTTTGACCGCATCGCAACCAACGGGGTCCGTTTCGAGCGCGCGTTCTTGAACGCGCCCAGCTGCACGCCTTCACGGGGGACGGTCTTGACCGGACAACACATGTGGCGGCTGGGGCCGGGGGCGAACCTTCATTCCACGTTGCCCGCCGAATTGCCGGTCTATCCCCATTTGCTGGAGGAAGAGGCCGGCTATTTCACGGGATACACGCGCAAGGGCTGGGGGCCGGGCGACAATGAGGTTGGAGGCCGCGATCGTCCCCCAACGGGACCGTCCTTCTCCGATTTCGAGCGTTTCCTGAACGACCGGCCCGAAGGCGCGCCGTTCTGCTTCTGGTTCGGCTCCCAGGATCCCCACCGGGGCTACTCCGACGGCCTTCGGGAAGAAGAGGGTATCGACCCGGACGAGGTGGAAGTCCCGCCCTATCTCCCGGATGCGCCCGAGGTGCGGCGGGATATTGCCGACTACTACGCGGAGGTTCAACGTTTTGATCGGGAAACAGGCGAGATGCTGGACAAGCTGGAGGAGGTTGGCGAACTCGACAACACGCTGGTCGTCATGAGCGGCGACCACGGGTGGCCCTTCCCGCGCAGCAAATCGAACCTCTATGACGCGGGCACGCAAGTTCCCTTGGCGATCTGGTGGCCCGGCCATATCGAGGGCGGACGAGTGATCACCGACCTGGTGACATTGACCGATCTGGCGCCCACGTTTCTGGATGCGGCCGGATTGTCCGTGTTGCCCGAAATGACGGGCCGGAGCATGCTGCCCGCATTGACATCGGACCGGGAGGGCCGCGTGGGATTCTACCGGTCGTTCGCGCTGCTGGCCAAGGAGCGGCATCACGGCCTGTGCCGTCCCGAGGGCAACGGATATCCGTCCCGGGCGATCCGCACGGAGGCCTTCTTGTACATCCGGAATTACGAGCCGGATCGCTGGCCGGTGGGCGCTCCAGACATCAGTTCGAGTCAAGACATCTTCAGTGACACTGATAACGGTCCCACCAAGCAATACATGATCGAACACGCCAACGATCCCGAGGTGAAGCCGCTGTTCCTAAAGAGTTTCGGGAAACGGCCCGCCGAGGAACTGTATGACATGCGTGACGATCCCCATCAGATGAACAATGTGGCGGAGGAGCCCGAATACGAAGTGGTTCGCGCTCATCTCGCGGCCACCTTGGAAGCCGAACTGACGGCCATGGAAGATCCCCGCATGCGGGGCGAGGGCGGCGCGTTTGATGAGTACCCGTATCATGCGGGGTACGGCATGGAGGAAGTCGAGCCGCCGGAGCCTGTGCGGGAGGCGTTGGGACTGTAAACGCAAAACGCTTAGCACAACGTTAAGGCCTTCGAGGGAGCGGCATTCCTCGGAGGCCTATTTGCGTGCGCCGGCGTCGGCTGGCCGGCCCAACGGCCACAAAGGAGTAGAAGCCTCGGCGCGGAGCGGGGGAGACGGCGCCACCACTTCCTGGAGAAAATTCCGCCCCTGGCTGCGCAAGTATTCCGCGTCATACGCTTCCGAGTAGAGCCATTTTTCCGTTACTACCATGGACCCGCCGAGCGCTTCGTAGTAAAATCCCCGCGCTTGTTGAGGGGCCTCGCTTTCTCCGATGCCGTCAAGAGACTCAATATGGGCCGCTATCGACTCCACGAGGTCAATGTGCTGTTCGGAGGCGGCGCGGGTGTAAAAGAGCGATGTGAAGGTCCTGTTCGTGGTGGCGTGAAGATCAAATCCCCACCAGGCGTTGGTCACATTCCGCTCCAGATAGTCCTTGATGTTACGGATTTCCACGGGCGAATCCGAATCCCACTGCCTGTTCAAATCGTATCCTTGAGAACATAGCCGGTGGATGCCCCGGTATATGCCATCGGGGTTGGCGTGAGGCACGAAGTGGAACCGGTAATCGTCATCAAACTCACGCGTTTCTTCACGAAAAACATCCAGCACATACGCTATCATGCCGTCCATCTGATAGGACCCGGTTGTTTCTCCGGGATGTTGTCTGGTCAGCGCCACGATATCGCGTTTCTCATCATCGGGAACGTCCGGATCCGAAATCCGCATCGCGTACATATCCCTGCCTTCGTGACTCTGACCGATCACCTCCACCGTCACATATTCGCTGTCCTGATGTCGCGTCACCTGTTCAACGGTGTTTTCATAGGGAAATGGGAAGTAGTTCGCGATGTAAACGGTGTCGGACTGAAATCCCTGGGAGAAACCATCTCCGATCGGATCATCCATTCGTTGGTAGTCCAATTCGTCCAACGGCGTCTCGGAGTAGAGCAATCTGAAATCCGAAGGCATGCGGCTGTCGTCAAGGTTCGTGAACTCAAACGAAACCGTCTTTCCTTCCACCCCTTGAAGCCTGAAGTGCATGTACCCCAGAGGGTTATAGCCTTGTTCGTCTTCTAGGGTTAGCTCGAAATGGATGTCGCTTCTCGAATCGGCCGATACCCCGCCGCCGGAGTCAAAATCCGTGTCAAACTGGATGGGGCCGGTATCGTTCCCCGCCGATGCGTTCATGAGCAGAACCATCAACAGTCCCAACGCCCCATGAGCGCTCAATGACGAGAATCGCTTCTTGGAGTGCGTCATTTACCCATCTCCTTTCATGCATGGACTGGGCTTCGGCTGGACTTTTCGGCGGCTTATTCAAGCCGTGGGAAAAGAGGTCTTTCAACCCCTCAAATGTCATCCGGTGTCGTTCCCCGCCGATGCGTTCATGTATATGACTTCTCGAAAACTGAATAATGACAAACGCCTCATGCACAATCAAGTCTTGCCGGTAGTGTTGTTCGCGAGAAGTAGACCACGGCTGGAGCGTGGGGGGCTCAATCGGGAAAAGCTACGTGTGGCCGCCGCCAAACTGATATAATGCTTTCGGCGTTGTCCGGTTACAGGGAAGGTTGTTGTCATTGTGCACATAAGACAATAGGGAGGGACCAGTAATGGGTAGGATAGGAAGACGCGGTTTCTTGCGGACCGCCGCCAGCGCCGCGCTAGGCGCCAGTCTCGGAAGTGTATTCACCTCACAGGAGGGGGTTTCCGTCCTTGCACAGGACGCGGCAAACAACACGCTACCCACTCGGCGTCTTGGCAAAATCGGGTACGAAGCGACGATATTCGGTCTAGGCGCGGGGGGTAATACACCCATCATGGATTTGGAGCAGCGGGACACCGGCGTGGCCATCGTCAATCGCGCCCTTGATCTGGGCGTCAACTACATTGACACCGCCGCTTCGTACGGCGGCGGAGCGAGCGAGTTGATTGTGGGCGAAGTCATGAGAGATAGGCGGGACGAGGTGTTTCTCGCGACAAAGACGCGCCAGCGGACGGCGGAGGGGCTCGTGGAAAACGAGTTCGAGCAAAGCTGTGAACGCCTGCAAACGGATTACATTGACCTCTACCATTTCCATGCGGTTCACACCATTGAAGACCTCGACGCCGTGCTGGATCGGGATAGCGGCCCTGTTACGGTATTCGAGCAGTTGCGGGAGGAAGGCCGGATTGGGAATATCGGGATCAGCAGCCATTCCAGCGCTACCCTCATGGAGGCCATGGACCGATACGACTTTGATTGTGTCTTCGTGACTGTCAATCCCGCTGGCTTGAACATGAATGGCCCTGACAATCTCCGGGATATGCTGGCCATGGCGCAAGAAAAGGATATCGCGACGGTCGCGATGAAAATCCCGGCCAGAGGCGGCGTCCTTGACCGGGGCATCACGATGGAAGAAAGCCTTGGATACGCCCTAAGCCTTCCCATCGCCACCGCCGTCATTGGCATTTCGAGTGTGGATATATTGGAAGAGAACGTGGAGCTAGCCAAGGCGTTCACTCCCTTCGACGATGAAAAGCTCACCGAGCTGGAAGAACGGGCCCGCAGCTAAGGTAGTCGACAGCCGGCATAGCCCCATACGGGGCTGCCCGCCGCTCCATGCTCTTGGCGAAGGGGGAAGCAGGTAGCGCCATCGGCTTGTTTTGGTTTACGTCCTTCTCAGAGCCGCGGAAGGGCAAAGGGTTGCGCCTTCTCAGGAAATCGGGCATAGACTTGTGGTACGGAGGTAACAGGCATCATGCATGAGGAGACGGCCGCGCGCCATTCGGCCATGGCGGTTTTTGTTTGGGTAACGTATCTCGTGGCGGCTGGTGCGGGCCTCGCATTGACGTTATATCTGACAGCGGCTCATTTCACCGGTCAACTCTACGCCGTTTGCGCGCCGGGGACGGGGTGTGGCGCTGTGCTGGAGAGCGATCTCGCGGTCATATTTGGGGTTCCGACGGCGACGTACGGGCTTCTCTTTTACGTGACGCTGTTTATCGGGGCCCTGCTTTATCCCACGATTCAGCCCAACTATCAGGCGTTGGCTGTAAACGTGGGGGTTATCCTAACCGGGCTGGGAGTCATCATTTCGCTGTTGCTCACCATTTACTCCTACCTGGCTGTGGAGGCCTTTTGTCATTTCTGTCTTGCGTCGTTCGCGTTGGTCGCCTTGTTGGCCGGGCTTGTGACGTACTGGAAGCACGGCGCTCTAAACCGCCGCGGCGCAAAAAGCACCCAGTTGGGCCGGCGCGTATCGCGTATCGCCATGCGGGTTTCCGTCGTGCTGCTGTTGGGAGTGGGGATCCTGTTTGTCCATGCCTTGGGGCCGCCAGGGGGGGCAGACCCGCAAGCTCAGCTGGAACAAGATTTCGACGATTTTGGACGAGCGATTGGCCGGCCAGGGGGCGCCCTCGGCGATCCGGAGGCGCCCCACCAGGTCATCGAGTTCTTCGATCTTGAGTGTCCGGCATGCCGGGAATTCGCGCGGGAAGTGTTCCCCGAAATTAAAGAACGCTATATCGATACCGGCCGGGTGTATTGGATTCTGGTTCCGTATCCGCTCGAGATGTACCCCAATTCCTTTCCCGCCCATATCGCGCACGAACTTGTTCCTTTTGACCAATACTACGAGGCCAAACTGGAACTAATGGAAAACGCGGATCGCTGGGGGTCGTCCGCCACGGACGACCCTATTCCGTATCTCGAGGAGTTCCTGGCGGATCATGGGCTTTCGTCAGACCTTATTGCGGAGGAGCGGCGCGAGGTCTTGCGCAGCCACCAAGAACGCGTGCGAAGGCTCCTTGGCGGGGTGGAAGCAAGTCCCGTGTTTATCATAAATGGCGAACCACGAACCGGCTCCCCTACCCTGGGTCAATGGGGGGCGCTTTTCGCCGAACCCTAGGGGAGCCCTTGTGTTGGCCTCGTGGCAGTATGCGTACTTTATGAGGCCACACCATGGCATAACGATTCCCCAACTGGCGGGTAGGGGGCGGGAGTTGCCGAAGAATTGGCGGCCGGAACGGCGTTGTCC
>JBKHFO010000079.1:0-13779 GCA_046540175.1 Candidatus Hydrogenedentota bacterium | reverse complement strand
CGTCTTCCCCGTCAAAATCAAGGACGTACTGTTGTGCGCCCGCCCCGAATGCCAATCCGAGAACAAACGCCGCCCCCAAGCCCGCTACGGTAATGGTGTTGATCGCGCATCTCTTCTTCATAGCTCTATTCCTTCCCGTTGTTCCGTGGTTGCAACCACACAATTTCGGCTAACCCTCAAACGAAGCGGACGCTTTCCACAGGAACGCCCACTCCGGCATTCCACAAAATGGCGGCGGACCACTCAAGCCCCCAGAGGAACGCTAGCTCTTTCTTCGCTTACGCGCGCCTCCAACCGCCCTTTCCTACAACCGCCCACAATGCGAGCCCGTAGGGATTCCACCCTACGCACCGCCCTGCGGATTGGCCTCCCCTCCCACCATTTCTGGGGTACAACATAGCATCTTGTACGGAATATGTCAACCTATTTTTGTTAAAGGGAGAAAACCAAATATTGATTTACAACAAAAAAACAGATTAATTATATATTTTCCTGTAGGCTGGGTAGCGTTATCCCTATTTTATTTCAAATTTCCCTGACCGTCGAAACACGGCCGTTGAAAAAAAGAAAAGGCGGCCTCTCGGCGGGCGCGGCCCCCTTGTAAGACTTTGTTTTCGCTCCTTCAATCCACTGGCCAAGGAGTTACACCGTCGGAACCACAAACCCAGCCAGTGCTGCACGCGTATCGCCGGTCTCTCCATACTGGCGGGCGGTGGCAAGGTTTTCCGCCAGCACGTCCTTCCACGTAACGCCCTCGCCTTCGTTGCTGTGAGATATGATGGCGGACGTATAGGGTCTCCCCAGCACATCCCGGTAAATGTCCCGCGCGTTCGAGCCCGGGCCCTCCCCTTCGAGATGGCGCGTGACCTTAAACGCGGCGACCGTACAGCCCGTGGCCACGATGTCGGGAATAACCTCGCGGTAATCCTCTTGCCCATGCCCAATCGTCAGGATGCAGTGATCCAAATCGAATTCCTTCACCAGCTCGACCGCCACGGCGGGAGTGACGGCGCCATGACTGGAAAAGCCAATGTTGGCGACATCCCCCGCCTCCCGCAACGCGCGCATGGTGGAAAAGGCCTCGGCATTCTCCTCGACGCTATTGCCGAGCGCACCGTTGTGCACCAGGTACACGTCGAAATGGTCGCGGCCCAGGCGGCTTTGACTGGTTTGGAAGTCGGCCATTATCCCGTCGTGGGTGCTGCTGTTGGTCTTGGTGGACAGGATAAAGCGGTCCCAGTCGTTATCGGTCAGCATCTCGCCCAGCATTTCTTCACTGGGACCGTAGCTGACGGCCGTATCGACATAATTGATTCCGTGGTCGATGCAAGCAGCGAGATACTCTTCGCGATCGGCTTCGGAAAGAAAACCATCGCCGGTAAACCGGCTTCCCGCTCCCATGGCGAGGACGGAAGCCATTAAGCCGTTTCGGCCAAGCTTTCTCCGCGGCACAGAACCATTGCCCAAGGCGGCGTGACTCGTGGGCGCGCCCAACCGCCCCAGCGACGCCGCCGCCACCAGACCCGCCGCGCCATAGCCAAGCTTCTTGCAGAACGCTCGTCTATTGAGTGACATGAGTTTCCCTTTCCCGGCTACAGCCGTCTTCGTTGGCGGTCTCCGCCGCACACAGCGCGTATCCAGCCACAACCGTTTAGAAATGAATTGTAGCATTGTGGAGATTGGAGGCCAAATCCGATGCAATCGAGACCGTCCCAACATTGACGCTTGACTTGCCGCGCGGTATAGTAGTGCATGTTCGTATGAGGAGGTTATGATGCGCAGCACCAGATTTCTGTCCGCCGTGGCCATCGCGTGCGCGGCTGTGTTTGTCCTGGCGGGATGTGATGGAGAAGGGTTCAAGACGCTTCAGGCGCCCGACTTGGGCGATCAACCGCCGCCGGGCGCTGGCAATGGAGACGGGGACGACGGCTTCGACGACCCCGGCGGAGACCAACCGGCCGGGAACAACCCGTTCGCCGGAACGTGGATGACCGCGTATGGCGACGACCGCGCCTCGGGAGCTACCGACTTTGGGGAGCAGCAATACGCCGTGCGGTTGGACTTGCGCCAAAGCGGATCGGATTTATCCGGCGACGGCCGCATGTTTCGCGTCTTCCGGGAAGGTTCCCAAGCATCAGACGAGGTCACGTTCGACGTGACGGGCACGGCGTCCGAGGGCGACGCGATCATTGAGTTTACGTCTCCCGAGAATGGAGACTTTCAGTTCACGCCTCAATGGTACTTGCGGTTGGCGGGCAATCGGCTGGTGGGAATGCACGTGGAAATGGATGCCGAGGAGGAGGTGGCGCGATCGGGGCATGCGGTGTGGTATCGCGCCAGCAGCGGCTCGCTGGAAGGTTCCTACATCACGGCCTATAACGACCGGCATGCGGGCGGGGACGCGGATCGCCGCAGCCGCGTGGGGTCGGTGAGCATTTCCACAAGCGGCGGCCAACCCGGGGGCAACGGCAACTTCCTGGAACTCGTGACCGATGAGACGCCGCTCGACCTTGAGTTCGATCTCACCCGCGGCGGCATGCAAGACGACGCCCTTGGCTTCACATTCGGCGGAGGCGATCTTACTCCGGACGAGATCGATTGGTTCGCCTTCCATACCGGGAGCGTGATTGCCGGCGCCTATGGCGAGTTCAATGAAAACGACGCGCTCATCCGCGCGGGCAACGCCCATTGGTATCCCGCTTCCTCGCCCGATCCCAGCAACCTGAACCGCACGTGGGTCGCCAGCTTTGGCGACGACGACGCCGCGAGCGGGGCGCGCCGAGCCGATTTCCTCGCCTTGGTTACGCTTGAGGTTAACGAGGACGGCTCGGTTTCGGGGGACGCCCGGGTGTTGGACGAAAGCGCGGACACGCCCCGCTTCGCCACCTATGACGTAACGGACGGGGAGATCGTGGGCTCGCGCGTGTTCTTCGAACTGAGCGGCAACAACCAGAGCTTTTTGTGGGACCTGCGTCTTGGGGGCTCGCTCATGACGGGGGCCTACGAACGTATGGACGCCAATGGAGATTACATGGGCCGGGGCGCGGCCGAATGGCGGCCGAGCACGGCAAGTCCCACCATGCGGGGGTCGTGGACGGTGTCCTATGTAGATACCCGGGGCGAACAATCCCCCGAAACAACCCAGTTGGCCGTGGTCAATGTGGGGGAGCGCGCCGAGAACGGCGAGCTTAGCGGCACGGGGACGCTGCGTTTCGCGGGCGAGGACCGGCGGCGGTCGTTCAACGTGACGGGGAGCGTCGACGATGGCCTTATCGAATGGGTGTGGGAAGGCGGGGACTTGTTTGGCGACACCATGTGGCGTTTACGCCAATCCAGCAACCGGCTTTACGGAACGTACACCAATTTTGACAGCGGCGGCAACGTGGAGAGCCGGGGCAGCGGAATCTGGCTGCGCGGCAGCGAAACCGCCGATGCGGCCGATTCCCAACAGCAAGCGCCAGCCTCCAGCGGGCCCGAATAACTCCCAATCGCCGCGTCAGGGATTCGTTATGCCCTAGCGTGGCTTTTGGGGAGGGGAGACGAATGCTGGCAAACGCCGGCTTTACGGCCTCCCTCTACGGCTTTGTCCGTCTTCAAACAGCCATGTGAAACCACCCTGCGCCACGCGTGGTCTATCTTTCAAATGGATGTCCCCTAAGCCGATCATGCCTCGAAGCCATCCCGCGCGCCGTGAAAACGCGCATATGCGTCACGCGGAGCCGCGCCGCCTCAATATCTGTCGTTTCGGGCCATCAAGCTTAACGGGTTTCGCGGTGTCCTGGCCGCGGGCGTAGTCCGCTTACTCTGCTCCCATGCTTTGGAGCGCTGTTTCAATGTCAGGAGGTGAAATGCCACGTATACATAAGCTACCCCTCGCCTTTATCGCGGTGCTGGGGGTGATGACGCTCCTGGGCTGCCAGTTTCCCGACTACTCGGCGGACGCCGCGCGGGACGGAGAGGACGGTGAGGACGGAGAGGATGTTTCCGGCGCCCTCGCGATCCCGGTCAGGGCGGAATATCCCCGGCGAGATAGCATCTCGGACTACTTTGAGACGACAAGCCGCGTGACGGCCGATCACCAGGTAGAGGTGATGACCGAGGCGGTGCAACGGGTCTCGGAAGTGCTGGTAGAGGAAGGCGACCGGGTGGAGCGGGGACAGGTGTTGGCGGAGTTGGACAAACGCGAGGCGGAGGCGTCGTTGCGTCAACAAGAGATCCAGGTAAACCAGTACGAGACCGACTACGAACGCGCCCGCCGCGGGTTCGAGGCCGGCGTCACGCCGCGCATGGAATACGAGAATGCGCGCTTCGCGTATGAGCAAGGGAAGGCCAACCTGGAATCCCAGCGGATACAACTCGAAGACTTAACGGTAGAAGCTCCCCTTGACGGTATCGTCACGGAAGTCATCGCGCGCTCCGGCATGATGATGTCATCGGGAACGCCCGTGTGCACCATCGTGGACCCGGAAACATACCGCTTGGTGATTCATCCCCCGGAACGGGAGATGCGGCGCTTGTACGAGGGCCAAACCGCGGCGGTGCGCTTGGACGCGGCCCCGGATCGCACGTTCACGGCCACGGTGAGCCGGATCAACCCCAGCGTGGACCCCGCCTCTGGAACGGTGCGCACGACGCTTCAGTTTGAAGACGCGGGCCCTGAGGATTTGTTGGAGGCGGCCTTCGCCCGGGTTCAACTCGTAATGACCACGAGGGAGGACGCGCTTCTGATCCCGCGTGACGCCATTCTGGAAGAGGCGGGCCGAGAGTATGTCTACGAAGTGGCGCCCCACGACGCGGCGCCTGAACACGAGTTGGATAGCGACGAACCCACCGAGACTTTCATCGAGGAATTCGGGGAACGGCTCGTGGCCAGCCGGACGGAAATCGAGACGGGTCTTCAGGACAGTTACTACACGGAGGTCGTCGAGGGATTGGACGAGGAGAGCCGGGTGGTGACGATGGGCCATCACAATCTGCGTCACGGGGCCGACGTGCGCATCATGGATTCCGAAGAAGAGGCGGAAGCGCTGGAAAGCGGCATCCGGATGCCCGCGGATGAAGCCCTGGAGCGCGCGCGTGAAATGCGCGCCGCGGGCCGTGAACGGCAGGAAGAAGAGGAAGAAGCGCTCGAAGAGTAGAGGAGGTCTGGCGTCACGCCATCTTAAGGCGAAGCATGGCCCATCCCGTGTCCTCTTTCAAGCGGTTTTCACGTGCGCCCAGCATACGGCGGAGAACCATACCCTAAAACCCCGGTAATGCATTCATGACTCAAGTTCCCGAGCAACCGTCCCCCACCCCCGGTGACAGGTCCCAGTACCGCCTGGCCATCCGGCGTCCCGTGACGACGGCCATGATTTTCCTTACGCTGGCCGTGTTTGGCTGGAACTCCTACCAGCAGCTTCCCATCAATCTCATGCCGGATATCTCTTATCCCACCCTGACGGTGCGCACCGAATACGAGGACGCCGCGCCGGAGGACGTGGAGGAGCTTGTCACGCGCCCCCTCGAGGAGACGCTAAGCATCGTGACGGGGATGTCCGAGATCCGGAGCATTTCCTCGCCCGGCATGTCCGAGATCGTTCTGGAATTCACGTGGGGCACGGACATGAACGCGGCGCAGCAGAACGTCCGCGATCAGCTCGACCTCTTTGACCCGCCCGCCGAGATGACGCAAAACCCCGTGATCCTCCGCTTTGATCCTACCCTCGACCCGATTATGCGCATCGCAATCACGCCCCCGCCGGAGGAGGAGGGTACAGCATTCGCGTCCCGCGAGGGCGGCGGAGAACTCACCGGCATCCGCGAGGCTGCTGAACGCTACATCAAGAGCGACCTGGAAGCGGAACTCGGCATCGCGCAAGTTCAAATCACGGGCGGCCAGGAAGAAGAAGTTTCAATTCTGGCGGATTCTTCGCGGCTGAAAGATCTGGGGATGGCGCCGGATGACGTGGCGAACAGCCTGGCTCAGCAGAACATCAACCTTTCCGGCGGCCGGCTGCGCGAGGGACGCACCGAGTATCTGGTTCGCACGCTCAACGAGTTCCAAACCATCGACGAGATTCGCTCGGCTCTTCTCGTTAATCCCAGCGAACACACCATTCCGTTGCGCGATGTGGCCGCGGTGCAGTTGGGGGAGAAGGACCAGGATACGATTGTCCGCGTCAACGGGCGGGAAGCGGTCGAACTCGAGATTTTTAAGGAAGGCGACGCCAACACGGTGGAAGTCGCCAATACCCTGAAGGACTTGTTTGGGTTTGACCGTCCCATGGGCTTCGGGGAACAGATGAACCGCGCCTTGCGCCAAGCCCGGCTCACGCAAGAAGGCTTGGACGACGAGGCCATCCGGCAACGCGAGTTGGCCCAGACGCTCCGGGGACATCTGCCCGAGGGCGCCGAACTCACCATCATCAGCGACCAGAGCCAATTCATCACCGACTCTATCCGCGAGGTGCAGCACACTGCGATTATCGGCGGCGCGCTGGCCCTTATTGTTTTGTTTTGCTTTCTGCGGGAACTCCGGCCAACCCTTATCGTCGGCGTGGCCATTCCCATCTCCATCATCGCCACGTTCGTACCCATGTTCATGGGGGACATCAGCCTGAACATCATGTCGCTGGGCGGTCTGGCGCTCGGCATCGGGATGCTCGTGGACAATTCGATCATCGTGCTAGAGAGCATCTTCCGCTGCAAAGAGGAAGGGGACGAGATCCGCGACGCCGCCGAACGGGGTGTGAGCGAAGTGGGCAGCGCGGTAACCGCATCGACATTAACCACTGTAGCCGTGTTCTTCCCCATCGTGTTCGTCGAAGGCATCGCGGGCCAGATCTTCCGGGACCAAGCGCTCACGGTAACCTTCTCGCTCCTCGCCTCCCTTCTCGTGGCCTTGTTCCTGATCCCCATGATCGCTTCACGGCAGAGACTCGCGGTTCAGACGCGGCGCAATGTGATCTGGCCCTTGCGCGCGTACCGGCAAGCCCGGACGGAGCAAGGCCTCACCCGCTTGCAGGCCCTTATCCAAGTGGGACCCGCAGGCGCGCGTTACGCGCGCGACTGGTTCACCGAAGTGGTTCGCAGCACATTCGGACCGGCCCGCGACGCGATTCGAGGCCGTGACACCGCGCCTGGCCTGCGCCGCTGGTTCCGGGCGGCCGGCGGAGTGTTGGCCTTGCCCGTGCTCGCGCTCTTATTCGTTTGCCAAGTCTTGCTCACCACCTTGCTCACGGTGCTGCTGACAGCGGGCTTCGTGGTGTGTGGCGGCCTGCTCGTGGTCATCTGGGCGATTGCGAAGACGCTCCACCTGCTTCTGTGGGTTCCGCTGCAACTGTTCCAATACGGCTTCGACAGCCTGCGCGCCGCGTACACCGTGACCCTGCGGCACAGCCTGCGATTTAGTCCGGTGATATTGGGCGCGCTGGTGCTGATATCGATTCACGCCGGAGACACGGCCCTTTCCCTGGGCCGGGAACTCATCCCCCCGCTCAAGCAGGGCGAGTTTGGCATCCGCTTGGAGGCGCCGCCGGGCACGCGTTTGGAAGAGACCGAGCGGAGGGCCCGCCCCATCGAGCGGCTCGCCATGGCCATCCCCGAAGTCGACACCGTGGCCATGAAAGTGGGCGAGGAACGCGACGATGCCGGCTCCGGCGACCGGCGCGGCGAAAACGTGGCGGAATTCGTCATTCGGCTGAGTGATCCCGAGCAAAACGCGCAGCATCAAGACGCCATTATCGAGGATCTGCGGCGCGAGGCAAGGCGCGTATCGCCCGACGATATCGCGTTCACCCTGCCGACCCTGTTCAGTTTCCGCACGCCCGTGGAGCTGCAAATCCGGGGAGATGACCCCATGGTGCTGCGGGAACTCGGGCAAGAAACCATGACCGCCATTCGCGGCGTGCAAGGCCTGCGGGATCTCGAGCTGAGCATACGGGAAGGGTATCCGGAAATCATCATAGAGTTCGACCGGCATCTCTTGGCCGAGAAAGGCCTTCAGCCCCAAGCGATCGCCGAAAAGCTCCGCACCGAGATCCGCGGCGACGTCCCGACTCGTTTCGACATGGCGGGAAACAAAGTGGACATGCGCGTGCGCACCCACCGCGCGCAATTGAACAGCGTAGCCGATCTACGCATGGCCGACATCACTTCGGACAACCCCCCCCTCCCCCTTTCCGCGGTGGCCGACATCTCGGTGAGGGAAGGTCCCAGCGAAATCCGGCGGGTTGACCAGCGGCGCGTGGCGCTTGTGACGGGCAACATCGAAGGCCGCGATTTGGGCAGCGTCACGGCGGATATCATGGAGCGCGTCCAGAATGTGAACCGGCCGCCGGATTATTCGTTTTTCATGGGCGGACAAGAACAAGAATTGGAGACGTCCTACCAGAGCTTGCAGTTTGCGCTGTTGCTGGCGATCTTTCTCGTGTTCGTGGTGATGGCCTGCCAATTCGAATCGGTGGGCCAACCCACCTTTGTCATGTGCGCCGTGCCGCTGGCGTTCATCGGGATCATCTACGCCCTATATTGGATGGACATCAATCTGAGCGTGGTGGTGTTCATCGGCGGGATCATCGTGGCGGGCATCGTGGTGAACGACGCCATCGTGCTCATTGACTACATCAATCGGCTTCGCGCGCGGGGGCTTAGCAAGGTGGAGGCGGTGGTTCAAGGCGGAGGGGTCCGGCTGCGGCCCATCTTGATGACCACCATGACCACCATTCTTGGTCTCGTGCCCATGGCGGCATGGACCGGCGCCGGCGCCGAAATGCGGCGGCCCATGGCCATCACCGTCATGGCGGGGCTACTCAGCGCGACGGTGCTGACGCTGTTCATCATTCCCATGGCCTACTATCTCTTCGCCGCACGGGATTCCAAATGAAGTTTTCGTTTCCAGGCTTCGCGATCAAGCGCCCCATTACCACCATCATGGTCATCCTGACCTTGGGGGCCTTCGGCCTTATTGGGGTGACCCGCTTGCCTCTCGAGTTTCTACCCGCCATGGATATCCCTTTCATCATGGCGATCATCCCCTATCCCGGCGCGACGCCGGAGCAAGTGGAGAACGAAATCGCCATCCCCGCCGAAGGCGAATTCCGCACGCTCTCCCACATCCGGCGAATTCAAACCACGTCTGACACCGATGGCTGCCAGGTCCGGATTGAATTCGACTGGGAAACGGACATGAACCTCGCCGCCGCGGAGGTCCGGGATCGCATCGAGCGGCTTCGGCTCCAACTCCCTTCGGACGCGGACACCATCATGCTGCAACGCTTCAGCGCCGAGGCCATGCCGGTCATGGCGTTCAGTTTGTTCAGCCCTGAGGACGACGAGGCATTCGCCCACCGGCTTCGAACAAACATCGAACCGCGCCTCAAACGGATCGAGGGCGTGGCGGACGTGATGCTTCATGCGCCCGGGCAACGGGAGGTCTTTGTCGAGTTTGACCAAGACGCCTTGCGCCGCGCCAATCTCGGGCTGTACGAGGTCGTGGAGCAATTGCAGGAGAGCAGCGTGAACCTCTCCCTGGGGGCCTTGACCGATGGGGGAACCCGCTATTACGCGCGGGCGTCGAACGAGTGGTCCACCGTGGAGGAACTTGAGAATCTCGTCATCGGCCCCAACAACATGCGGCTGCGCAGCGTGGCGGATGTCCGCTATCGGCCGGAGGAGCGCGAAAGCGTCCAGGCCATCGACGGCCAGCGCGGCGCCTTTGTGCTGATTCAAAAGGAAGCCGAGGCGAACACGGTCGATGTGTGCCAAGGGGTTCAGGAGGAACTCGAACAAATCCAGACCGAGCCCGAATATGAGGCCATGGAAGTGTTCGAATTTTTCGACCAGTCCGACATCATTCTCAGCGCCCTGGATGGGCTGGTGGACGCGGGACGCTACGGCGGCATGCTCGCGTTCGCCGTGCTGTTTCTCTTCATGCTGCGCATCCGGCCGACTTTACTGGTGGCCCTGGCCATCCCGGCTTCGTTGTTGGGCGGGCTTTTGTTCATGTTCTTCGCGGGCATGACCCTCAATCTCATTACGATGATATCCCTCATCACCGCCGTGGGCATGCTGGTAGACAATAGCATCGTGGTGATGGAGAACATCTTTCGGCGCAGGCAACTCGGCGAGGATCCCATAACCAGCGCGCGCGAGGGCGCTTCCGAGGTAGGGTTGGCCATCACATCGGCCACCTGCACGACGGTGGTGGTGTTCATTCCCGTGCTTTACATGCAAACCGGGGAGATGGCCAGTTACATGCGCCAATTCGCCGCGCCGGTCATTGCGTCCCTCTTCACGAGTCTCCTTCTCGCCCTCACGGTCATTCCTCTCGCCGCCAGCCGCATGCGGGATCGCGATCAGTGGGGCGGCTACCACCACGTGCGGGGATTCCTCTCCGCCCTAGCGCGCCGGCCGGGTTTTGTCCACATCCAGCATTGGCGGCCGATCAAGCGGCTCATCACCATGTACTCCACGGCGCTCGCGGGCGCGCTCCGCTGGCGGCTCGCCACCATGGCGGGGCTGGGGGCCATCGCCCTCCTTACCGCCGCCATTCCCTATCATGGAGTAGGTGTGGAGGAAATCGATCAGCGCCTCGCCCAGGAAGTCCGCGTTCGAGTGGAACTCGACCAGAACCATGATCTCGAGATGGCCGGGGAGGTCTTCGAGCGCCTTGAAGCGGCCATCGATCGCCAACGGGACGAGTTGGGCATCCGCAACGTCTTCATGGATTACTCCCGCTCGGGGGGCAACATTTCGGTCTATCTCAAAAGCCCGGAAGATTATCCTCAGGGCGAGGAACCCCCGTACACTCCAGAGGATGTCATGAACATCCTATGGCAGCGCATGCCAGAGAAGCTGCCGGGTGTCGAATTGCGGTTCAGAATCCCTGAGATGGAGGAGGACGGGGGGGACACGGTGTCAGTGCGCTTGAGAGGCCACGACACGCAACGGTTGGAAAACTACGCCAAGCGGTTCCGGGATCTCATGGATGATCTCCCCCATATCACCGATGCGGAAACCGACACGGATCGCTCCCGCGACGAAGTGCAAGTCCGAATGGACAAGCCCCGCGTGGCCGAGGCGAACATCACCCCGATGGTCATTGCTCAGACGGTGGATTTCGCCCTGCGCGGCGCCCGTCTGCCTTACTTGAAGCAAGACGGCCGGGAAATCCGCGTAACCGCTCAGTTCCGCGAGGAAGACCGCCAAACCCGGCGCGACCTCGACAACGTATCGCTCGCAAAGCCCGACGGCAGCCTTACGCCCATCAGCCAGCTCGTGGACTATCAACGCGGCCAGAGTCCGCGCGCCATACGCCGCGTCAACGGGCAGAATGTGGTTAATGTGACAGGGCAAGTGTCGGGAGACAACACGTTGGCCGTTCACCGGGACGTGCGCGAGTTGGTCGAGGCGTTTCAAATGCCCCAGGGCTACAGCGTGCAACTCGGTGACGAATTCCAGGAAATGGACGCCAACATCACCAGTTTCCTATTGGCGCTGGTCTTCGCCATCATCCTGATTTATATTGTCATGGCTACCCTTTTCGAATCTCCCCTCCTCCCGCTGTCCGTTCTCACATCTGTCCCCCTGGCGTTTCTCGGCGTTTTCTGGGCGTTGTACCTCACAAACACCTCTTGGGATATCGTCGCATTCATCGGCGCCATTCTGATGGTGGGCATCATTGTGAACAACGGCATCGTCATCGTCGACTACATCAACAGACTCCGCCTAGGCGGCCTGGACCGCCACAGCGCCATCCTTCAGGCCGGGCGCGACCGGTTCCGCCCCGTGTTCATGACCGCCCTCACCACCATCCTAGGTTGTGTCCCCCTCGCGCTTGGCAGGGGCGTGGGCGACGCCGTCAGCTTCCACAGCCTTGGCCGCGCCCTCATAGGCGGACTCACCACCGGCACCATCCTGACACTGTTTATCGTGCCCTTGTTCTACACCTTCATCGACGACATCCGCCTCTGGGTTCGGGATTTCGCCGGCGCCCTCGCCAGCATTGGCTCCTCCCGCCGCTGAAAACGCGCCCAACCGGCCCCGCCACGCAAACTTGCCTTGGGCGCTCTTCCTCGGCTACGGTAAAGTATCAGGTGTGTTGATGCCTACTGTTTTCAACTACAGGGAGATAGCCCCATGCGTTTCTCACTCTTGCTTGTTGCTGTTCTTGTGTTGAGCGGCTTCGCGGCGGCCAGCGCGGATGAAGTCTACGATGTGGTGGTCTATGGCGGAACGTCGGGAGGCGTGACGGCGGCCGTACAGGCGGCGCGCATGGACCAAAGCGTCATCCTCATCGAGCCGGGCCGGCACATCGGCGGCCTGACCAGCAGCGGGCTGGGCCGCACGGACTGGGGCCGGCGGGGCGTCATCGGCGGCCTGTCGCTCGAATTCTATCAGCGCGTGCGCAACTACTACGATGACGAGGACCGGTGGGTCCATGAAGATCGCGATGACTACCTGGGCTCGGTCCACATGCCCGAGGACATGGACAGCATGTGGGGCTTCGAACCTCACGCCGCCGAGGCGGCGTTCCGTCAAATGCTGGATGAGGAGGACATCCCCTATCACATTGGCGAGCGGCTCATCCTTGACCCGGACGAGGGCGTCGAAAAGGACGGCGAGCGGATTCGCGCGATCGTGCTGGAATCCGGCAAACGCGTCGAGGGCCGGATGTTCATCGACGCCACCTACGAAGGCGATCTCATGGCCATGGCCGAAGTCAGCTACATCGTGGGCCGGGAAGGCAACGAGAAGTACGGCGAATCCTTGAACGGGATTCAAGTAGGCAACACGGTGAACCACGTCTTTACTCATGAAGGTCAACAGCCCCATCCGCCAAACCCCCTGCCGCCCGAGGCGCGCGTGGATCCCTATGTGGAAGAAGGCAATCCCGAAAGCGGGCTGCTGGATTGGGTCAACCCGGATCCAGGCGGCGAGTTCGGCGAGGGAGATGACCTCGTGCAGGCCTACTGCTACCGCCTATGCCTGACGGACGTCGAGGAGAACATGGTTCCCTTTGAGCCGCCGGAAGGCTATGACGAAGCCGATTTCGAGCTGCTGTTCCGTATGTTCGAGGCGGGTGAAGAGCGCATTCCCTGGCTGCCGGGCCGGATGCCCAATCGGAAAACCGACACCAACAACCGCTGGGCCGTGTCCATGAACCTTGTCGGCGCTTCCCACGAGTACCCCGAAGGAGATTACGAACGCCGGCGGGAGATCGAGGAGATGCACGAGTACTGGCAACGAGGGCTGATGTACTCCCTCGCCAACCATCCCCGGGTCCCCGAACACGTGCGCGAGGAAGTCAGCCAGTGGGGCTACGCCGCGGACGAGTTCGAGGACAACGACAACTGGCCCTATCAGATCTACATCCGCGTGGGCCGGCGCATGGTGAGCGACTATGTCATGACCGAACACGACTGCCGCCATCTACGCGTCGCAGAGGACTCTGTAGGCATGGGCTCCTACAACATGGACTCCCACAACGTCCAACGCTACGTCACCGAACATGGCTACGTGCAAAACGAAGGCAACATCGAGACCTCGCCGGCGGGGCCCTACGTCATCAGTTACCGGTCCATCGTTCCGAGCCAGGGAGAATGCGAGAATCTTTTCGTGCCGGTGGCCGTATCCGCCTCCCACATCGCGTTCGGATCGGTGCGCATGGAGCCGGTGTTCATGATCTTGGGCCAATCGGCGGCGACGGCCGCGGCCATGGCCAACGAGCGGGATCTGGCGGTGCAAGACCTGCCCTACGAACCCTTGCGGGAGCGTCTGCTTGCGGACGGCCAATAC
>JBKHFO010000078.1:0-13963 GCA_046540175.1 Candidatus Hydrogenedentota bacterium | reverse complement strand
AGGCTTTTGCTAGTAGTCGCAGCCGTGATGTGGGTGGCGTTTGGCGCGGGGGGACAGGAGTTTTACGCCTCCATTCATAACACCGGCGAGGCCACGGTGGAAGCCCGGCCAGACCATGTGGATTTTTGGCTCACGCGCGAATTCACGGCCGACACCATGCAAGAGGCGATGGCCGAGGCCAGCGGTTTCGAGCAGCGAGTCGTGGAGACGCTCAACGAGCACGGCGTGTCGGCGCATGAGACCTTAGTGGGCGAAAAACGCCCCGTTGACGCGGCCGCCCCGCTCGTCCAACGTTTCGTGCGGATCCGTTTTCAACATTACGCCTTTCGCAGCCCGGATGACGGCATGGAACAGTTCGCGGCCGTGTGTGATGGCGTCCGCCGGGTAGCCGAGGATTTGGACAGCAGCCTCGAAGGCCCGTACTACGAGGTGGCGGACAAGGCGTCCGTGGAGCACACCGCCGTTTCCCGGGCCATGGAAGAGGCGTATCCCCTCGCCAATAGCGCGGCCCAGTTGATGCAAGGCGGCATTCGGGCCGTGGACCATGTGGAGATCGAGGAGGTAGCGTGGGAACGCCCGATGAGAACCGCGGAAGAAGCCTTGCAGGAACGCATGATCTGTGTAGCGCGGGTGCGGGTGACCTACGCCTTCGACGACGGGGCCAACTGAAGATAAAGAAGCCGGCCTGCCGTGTTGTCTATCCGGGCGTCAGCGAGTTAGAGCGGGGCAGCCACAACCGCGCGCCGTGGCCCGGGTGGTAGCTCACACCGCCATCGTGGTAGGCGGCTATCTGCCGAACCACGTGTAACCCAAGGCCGATGTGCGCGCCGTCCCGCTTAGTGTAGAAAGGCTCGAAGATAGCGTCCCACTCCGATTCCGGCACGGGCGGACCGGAGTCCCATACCGTTAACATCCCGCCATCTTCTTCCGCCGCGACGCTCACCTCGGTCACGGGCTTCGCGTCTCCCAACGCCGCGTTTTCGAGCGCATTGGAAAGCAGGGAGACCACCGCCATTTCGAGCTTGGGAGCGTCCGCGATCAGCGAAAAGCCGCCACTCAAGTTGGTGCGCAAGGTTACTCCGGCCGCGCGAAAATCGTACGCCCTCAGCTCGCAGATCTCCTTTACCAGCGTATCAAGGTCCACAAGAGATACGTTGGCCTTCTCTGGCCGGGCAATGCCATTAAGCTTATTAGCGAGCTTGGCGCATCTACGGACGCTTCCAATGATTTCACTTATAGAGCGCTTGCCATCCTCGTCCTCCACATCCAAACTCAAGATCTCCGCATAGGCTAGGATGGTCCCCAAGTAGTTGTTCAAATCATGCGCCACCCCATTCAGGCAACGTCCCGCCTCGGCCTTGTAATACACCGCCTCAAGGCGGGGGCGCACGTCATCGGAACGCAAATCGTCTAGGTGTCCCACACTACCCCCTGACCTTTGTGTTGCCGCCCCAATTATTCACGAATGCAATTGTGCCAATTGCATCAAGTGAAATCAAACAACAGCGCTGCCCCTAAGGCAGGGCGGGAAGCCCTAACAAAGGAGCAGGCTGAAAGACAATTCGCGCCGGGTGTTTCAGCACGGCCATCTACAAGGCGGAATCTGTCAACCAAACAACACGCCCCTTGCGGCCGTATTCGCGAAACCCCATTCAGAACGTGATGACGTGCGTGTCGCCTTTGATGTGATCGCTGAGGGGAGCGCCCATCCCTTTCACCTCCAGCCCGAGTTCCTCGATCCTTTCCACAAGGCCATAGGATTCGGCGCATACGATGCAGGTCTCCACGATGACCCCATCCGCGGCCATCTCATCAACCTTTTGCTGGATCTCTTTATCAGCGGCAAGCAAACGCTGGGAAGGCCCCCACACAATGAGCGACACTTCGTCGAACCAGCCCTGAGTCTTCGCGGCATGGGTATACATCAGGGCCACACGGTGCGCCACATCCGGATCACCGCTTGTCCATACGACAGCCAAGCCGTTTTCTTCTTCTGCGTCTCCGCGGACGATACCGCCTTGAGCCACGAGGATGCCAACAATGGCCAACAGCGTGAGCGTAATGGCGGCGCCGGAATATTTGGAGTTAAGATGACGTAACATTGAGTTTTCTCCTTTTATGGCAGTCGAACGTCAAGAGACGTATCCCACAACTCGACACAGAGACGGCCGGAGGGGCGAGAAACGCGCTTCGTCTCCACCGCCGCCCCTCCGGCCATCCATAAGGTCCTATCGTTCACTTAAGATACGAAGCGTCACGCATCCTCTTCTTCGCCCAAGGCTTTCTCGATCCCCGTTTCCACTTGCATGGCGTGGCCATGCCACACCAACACGCCTTCGCGGTCCACAACAAAGGCCCAAGGGATACCCTGGACCCCAGCCGCTTCCATATACGCGCGCCCGGTCTTGATCTCGTCATCGATCGCCACCGTATACGCCATGTCCTCCCCTTGGTCCTCCACAAAGGGCTTGACCTCATCGGGATCCTCGTTGGTCACGCCCATAATGACCACGTTGTCTTCTTCGTATTTCTCTTGCAGCTCGCTGAGATGCGGAATCGAAACTCGGCACGGGGGACACCAAGTCGCCCAGAATTCCACCACGTGAATGGGCCGCTCGGCTTCTTCCTCTTCGGTTTGCTCCTCCTCATCGTCTTCTTCGGGATGAATCCGGACCGGCTCACCCCGGATGTATTCGGCGATCGCGACCTCCGGGGCCTCGTCGCCCACCTGCAGCTCAGGCTCTTCCTGGGCGCCAACCGGCCCTAGCATGACCTGGGCGGCCGCCAGCGCCAACGCCGCAACCGCTAATGACAAGAACGTGTATCGAACATACTGCATTTTGGCAATTCCTTTCTCCATGTAATGGCCTAACCTTCAATCAGTCTAGTGCTCGGGGGAACACATCAACCGTTGCGGATCTTCCCTGTTCCCTAGCTGGGCGATCATTTGAGCCGCGCCGGCTCCCACAGGCCGCATACAAGGCCGGCGCCGCGTGTTGTAACCGCTTGGGCTCGTTGATTACAATAGGCGCCGCTAAATTAAGGGAGGCAGTATGTCAAACGAGACCCCACCAAGCGAAGCCTTTCAACAATGGGCCGAAAAACTCGCTGACACAAACGCAACCTGGACTGAGCGGCGGGACGCGGCGGAAGCCCTTGGCCACCTGGCCTTGACAGTGCTCAAGACGCTTCACAACCATACCAACGACGAGGACGCCGAGGTGTGCAACGCTGTCGAGCGGGCGCTTGAACAAGCCGCGGTGTACGCGCACGGCGATATCACTCGGAGTGAGTCCGCCGAGTACACCCTGGACGAACTTGTCCAGCCCGTCGAGGAGCCCAGCCAGTACAGCGCCATCCGCAAGGGAAACCGGTATGTTGTGAACTGTGCGCTCCCAAACAACCGGCGCCAGGTGGTGCATGTCGAGCCCCATACGCGAAAAGACGGGACAGAACTCATCCGAATCTACACCATCTGCGGTCCCGCCCAGCCAGACGCCTACCGTTGGGCCTTGCGGGCCAACCGCAACCTTCCGCTAGGGGCGTTGGCGGTTGCCAAATACGAAGGCGCGGAACACTTTATCCTATTGAATTGTTACCTGGCAAATACGGTCACCCCCGCCAATGTTCTCGCCAGCGTGCGCGAACTTTCGCGGTATGGCGATTGGATCGAGCAGAAAATCACCGGACTGGACGACTTCTGATGACGAGCACGCACTTCGCCCCCACGCCTTGCGTGGCGGAAGGCTGTAAACGCATGGCGTTAACCGGGGCCAATCAGTGCTGGACGCACCTCACCAATAAGAATGCGTACCTGGCCGCGCTGACCCCGGACCTTTTGCCCGGCGCCTGGCTTGTTGGGGCCGACTTGTCTAACGTTGACTGGCGCGGCCTGGATCTGAGCTGGGCCCGGTTGTCCCACGCCACCTTGGACGGCGCCAACCTCCAAGGCGCGGATCTGAATCATACTTTCCTGGACGAGGCCTCCCTGTGCGGCGCAAACCTTGAAGGGGCCAACCTCGAACTGGCCGTGCTCGGCGGCGCCCGCCTGACCGGCGCAAACCTTCGAAGCGCCAACATGCAACGGGCGAATCTCGTCGGCGCGGAGGGGGACGAGGCGGATTTCACCGGCGCAAACCTTTATTACAGCCGCCCAGGCAACAGCCGGTTCCGTAAGGCGCGTTTCGTCGACGCCAACATCCAGCGCGCCATCTTCCGCCGGGCGGACCTCGCCGAGTCCGACATGACCGGCGCGGAAGGCAAGGCCAACTTCGAGGCCGCCAACCTCAAAGGGGTAAAGCAATGATTGTCGCCCATTTCTTGCTTACGGTAAACGAGGCCAACGCATTCCTGCTGGGCTGCCGCGAAACCAAAGAGGCGTTGCTCGTGGATGCGGGGGAGTATCCCCAGGAACTGGACGCCGTCCTCGAAAGCGAGGGGTTGCGCCTCACGGGCGTCTTCATTACCCATGACCATTTCGACCACACGGACGGACTGAGGGAGGTGTTGGAGCGCCATCCCGCGCCCGTCCATGCCTATCAAGCCGAGACAGGCGGCTGCGAGGCGGAGGTGGTGCGGCAAGGCGACATGGTGAAGGTGGGCCGGTGGACCGGCACGGTGCTGGAAACGCCTGGGCACACGCCGGACGGGATCAGCCTCGCGTTTCCCGGCTTGGTGTTCTCGGGAGACGCATTGTTCGCGGGATCCATCGGCGGAACAGCCTCCGTCTCACTCGCCCGGAACCTTGTCAAGCACATTGAAGAACAGCTGTTTACGCTGCCCCTCGAAACGGAGATCTACACGGGCCATGGTCCCGCCAGCACCGTCGCCATCGAGAAGACGTACAACCCCTTCTTTGTCTGAATAAAGCCGGCGTATGGATGGCCCTCCATGTCAAAAGCGCCGCTGGCGCGTCACGGGTTCTCTTACGCCTTTCGTTCTCCGTTGATAAAGACCGCTCGCACCAGCGGTATCCAATGCGTGGAGGACGTGTCCACTTCAAACAAGATAAAATTGGCTTTCCGGCCCACCGAGGGCAACGTGAACCGGTGCTTGAGCCCCAACAGTTTAGCCGGGATCGTGGTGGCGCTGGCGAAGGCTTCTTTCAGGCCCATATCGGTCCCCCGCGCCGCATTGACGACGCCTTGCAGAAGCATAAGGGCGCTGCCCGCGAGCAAGTCCGTGCCCGAGAGAACGATCTTGCCCTCCGGCAACAAGGCCACCGGCGAGCCAGCCAGTTCGTATGTGCCCGGTTTGCACCCGGCGAGATGGACGCAATCCGAGGTAAGCACCACGTTTTTAGGGCCCTTCGCCCGGACAAACGTCTTCAATACCGCCGGGGGAAGGTGATAAAGGTCGGCGATGAGGGAGGCTGTCAAATGATCGTTGGCGAGCTGCGGCCAAAGGGGATTCTGGTGCCGGGGTATTTCGGGCGCCATGCCGTTGCCGAGGTGCGTGCACATGGTGGCGCCTGCTTCCACGGCCTGTTCGATATCCACTTCGGTCCCGTGATGATGGCCCAAGGATACTAAGATGCCGAGCTTGACCACTTCCCGGATGAATTTCGCGGCCCCATCCAACTCCGGCGCCACCGTGGTGTAAAGGACCCGGTGGTCCGCCGCTTTGAGCAGCCGGTCAAACTCTCGCAAGCTCGGTTTGCGGACATGCTTCTTGGGGTGGGCTCCCCGCGGTCCGTCCTTGGGGGACACAAAAGGTCCTTCGAGATGAATTCCGGGGACCGCCTGCGCCACGGTCTTGTCTTGCATGGCTTCAACAATGGCTTTGCACCCTTTCTCCATGCTTGCAAGCGGGCCGGTGATGATGGTGGGAACCCAGTGGCTCACACCCCATGCCGCCAACCAGTCGGTGAGGCCGCGCACGTGCTCCGGGGTTACGGCGTCACCCTGCAGATTGATGCCCCCAGCCCCGTTCACTTGAATATCAAACAGCGGGGGCGCAATGATGGAGGAACTGCCGCCAATAGGGTGTTCATTGTCTCTTGCCGGCGAAATGTCCACCACCTTTCCATCGCAGACCGCTACGTCGGTCACTCGTCCCTTGCCAAGAAACATCCCCCGAAACACCACCTCTTCTTGCGACATGAACATCCCTTTCCACCCGTTACGGCTAATGCCCCGCGTACCCCCACTTGTGACGCGGCATCCCCGCACCCTGGCGTGCGGGATACCGAAGCCGGGTGGATTTTGCCCCGGCCGGGGTCTAGAAGTCAATTCGCGTAAGCGGAGTCACGGCGGCAAGGGGTTTGCTTGCGTCCAAGTCACTGGTAGACGGCGAGTTATGGAAGCCAGACGGCCCGCCACGAGAGGAACGGGAATGGGTGTTTCCCCGAACCTGCCGTACGCATGCTGTGTTCCATATCCGAATACGTTTCTTAACTCACGCGATTGATGTTCCATCCCCAACATTGACACAGAGCACGAACAAAGGGGATACTAAAGAAACTTGGAACAGCCCGGCCTAGTGACCGGGCTAATAAAAAAGACAAGCGGGGCGCAAGGGGTTTGGCCGTTGCGCCTAACCTGCCTCAGGAGGCCTGTATCATGTCATATCGAATCGGACGGAGAGATCTTCTCAAATCACTCTTGGCCACCACGGCCGCAACAGGGCTCGGCGCTTTCGCCGGGGGCCGGCAGTGGCCCGCCGTTGCCGCGCAGAACGCCACGATGCCCACGCGGCGTCTGGGCAAGACAGACCACGACGTATGCATCTACAGCTTGGGCGGACAGTCCACTCTGGAGCAGGAAGGCACGCGGGAGGCCTCGCTTGAAATCATCAACCATGCCTTGGACCTCGGCATAAATTACATCGACACGGCCGAGGCCTACGGCGGCGGCATCAGTGAAACCTACATCGGCGAAGTAATGAAGGACCGCCGGGATGAGGTATTCCTGGCCACGAAAACCGGCGACTACAGCTACGATGGCGCATTGCGGTCATGCGAACAAAGCCTCGAACGCCTGCAAACGGACCACGTTGACTTGTATCAACATCACCACGTCAACCGCTCGGAAGAACTGGACGAAATCGAAGAGGGCGCATGGCGAGCCTTCCAACGTCTTCAGGACGAAGGCGTTATACGCTACAAAGGCATCACCAGCCATACCCCGGCCTTGTTGATCGAAGCCCTGGAGCGGTTTGACCACGATTGCATGCTTATCCCCCTCAACGCGGCGGATATGGTCGTCAATGGTCCCGAAGATATGGATGAGTTCTTGAGCAAGGCCGAGGAAAAGGACGTAGGCGTCATCGCCATGAAGGTGGTCTCCCGCGGCGGAGTGCTGGACCGCGGCCTAAGCATGGAACAGGCCTTGACCTATACCCTGAGTCATCGCGTGGACACGGCCATCGTCGGCATCACTGAGCCGTGGCAGTTGGACGAGAACGTCGAGATAGCTCAAAACTTCGAGATGCTAAGCGACGAAGAACTCGCGGAGATCCGGGAACTCGCTGAAGGCTAGTAGCGCCGCATGTGCAAAAGGGGGCGCGCTCTGTGGGGCGGCCCCCCCTTTCCGCTTTCTTAGCCCAGCGGAGCGCGGTGTCAAGGCCGGTCGCTTTGACCCGCGTAGTCAAGGATCGCCCGGTATTTCGGGGCCTCGCCGAGGTCTTGCCCCGTTTCTTCTAAAGCGCCCCACATATGGCGGGGCGTCCCCACGCCCACATGCACATAATGGGCGAAAACACCGGAGAAATGGTCGTCCATAACCTCGAAGTACTCCATGTACATATCGTACATGGCCTGATCGCGATTGGCGATTACAGCGTTGTCCAGTAGGTGTTGGCCCCCTTCATACGCGATCAGCTCCATCCCCGCTTCCTGAACCTCCCGAGCGTGTTCGCGCACATTCGGCGCCACGCGCTCATGCAAATCCTTTCGAAGCTCGTCAAACACCTCTGGATCGGCGCCATCGGCTTCATGGCCGAAGTAAGGCGCCAAAGCATAGGCATCCGGGCTAACCCCGTTGGGATTCACGGTCTCATCCTCCAAGACGGCTAGGTGATGACGATACACAGCAAGCCGGCCGGTCTGGCCCGCTAACACCGTCACCAGCCGATCGCGCGCCTCGCCACTAAACACCTCCTCGAAGTTTTCGAAATGCCGGACCGCCGCATAGACATGATAAGCCCAGCCGCAGTAGTATTGGTTTTCGCCGGGCTCCATGTCTTGGCCAGGAAGGTTGAGTTCCACCCCTTGATCAATGCAATATTGAAACTGATCGAACATCCCATTCCATGTCTCATTGGAATATTCGACGTATACCTTTAGATCCGGGTCCAGTTCACGCTGAATCAACTCGGCGAGTTCACGCGAGTACTCCCACTCCGCTTTATGGGGAACGCACACCCACAGATCGGCATTCGCCCGGTTGCACAAGTCGATCATCCACTCATACGCCACCTCCGGCGATTGGTTGGGATCATCTTTCTTCTTCCGTTGCGCAAACCGCTCCCGGCCGGAATTGTTTACTTTTCCCCAGTCCATGAACCGCAGGACCTCGTATGGAGCGATCTCCTCCAGAAACCTCGGGTTCCAAGGATTGGCGCCGCTAACATTCTCATGTCCCTCCTCGAAGACGTCGGTGGCTCCATGCCAGTTGATGGACCAAAAATTCGTACCCAGCGGCATCTGGCCGGCCTGCGCCACCCCCATTACCAGAATTGCGACGCATCCAAGCGTTAGGGGTTTGTATTGCATCATTCGTCTTCCTCCGTTCCACTTCGACATTTGATAGGAATCTCTCCATGCTAGAATCGTGGACCATACCGGCTGAAACCGAGGATCGATGTCCCCCCCTGAACCCTTTTGTGAAGCCAATTGGAGCACATGAGAGTTTCTAACAATCACCATCCCGCGCGCCTCACCGTCATCCCCGCGAAAGCGGGGATCCAAATCCCGAGAGCAGCACACGCCCTGTGGATCCCCGCTTTCGCGGGAATGACGAGGGGCGGGTAGGATTACCCACAATTCTAGAATGGAACAAGCACTAGGGAAGAAGTCTAAATCGCGAAAGAGAACCTGTCAAATGAGGTGATCGCCCCGCAAGACGGGATAACTCAGCCTTATCCCTTCTGATGTCCCCGTGGTTTGCGTTGGAACCAAGCATTTACGCAGGGAGCCCGTAGCACCGTCTCTTAGGGGGCTTCGAATTGACATGGCTTGGCGCTACGCTGGATAATGGCGGGAGTCTGAGTTGATCCGGCTTGGAGCCGGGCAAAAACCACGAAGACCACCGGAGCCCGGGCAGGGGCCCAGCTCCCTCAGCCTAAGGAGGGCGCGATCATGTCCCATCGAATTGGACGCAGAGATCTATTCAAATCCGTATTGGCCACCACCGCCGCCACGGGGCTCGGCGCGTTCGCGGGCGGCCAGCATTGGCCCGCTCACGCCGTGGAAAACCCCGCCATGCCCAAACGCCGGCTCGGCAAAACAGACTATGAAGTGGGGATTTTCAGCCTCGGCGGACAGTCCACCCTCGAGCAGGAAGGCACACGGGAGGCCTCGCTTGAGATCATCAACCACGCCTTGGACCTCGGCGTCAATTACATTGACACATCGAACCGTTATGGAGGGGGCGTAAGTGAAACCTACATCGGCGAAGTGTTGAAGGATCGCCGCGACGAGGTGTTTCTGGCCACCAAGAGCCATAACTACAGCTACGATGGCACAATGCGATTGTGTGAACAGAGTCTGGAACGCTTGCAGACCGATCACATCGACCTGTATCAGCATCACGGCGTGGATGAGTTCGCCGAGCTGGACCAGATTGGCGGCGAGGATGGCGCGCTTCAGGCCTTCAACCGGCTCCAAGAGGAAGGCGTCATCAGCTTCAAGGGCATCACAGGCCATACGCCTGCTTTAATGACCGAGGCCCTCGACCGCCATGATTACGACTGCGTGTTGATCCCGCTCAATGCGGCCAATATGAACCTCAATGGCCCGGAGGATATGGATGAATTCCTCGAGAAGGCGGCCGAAAAAGATGTGGGCGTCATCGCCATGAAGGTGATTTCCCGCGGCCGCGTGCTCGACCGGGGACTGGACATGGAGCAGGCCTTGACCTACACGCTGAGCCATCCCGTGGCCACGGCGATTGTTGGCATCACGGAGCCATGGCAGCTGGATGAGAACGTCGAGATCGCCGAGGCGTTCGAGGCCTTGAGCGAGGAAGAACTCGAGGAAATTAGGGAACTCGCGCAGGGATAGTGGGCCATCCCATGCGGCGCCCGCGCAGATACGTGGCGGGGAAACCCCATTGCACGGTTTCCCCGCCTTTTTCTATACGGGCGGCGGCATTCCTTAGCGCTCAAGCAGCCCATGAGGATGAGGAGACGCGCTTCATGTGGCGGCCTGACTCTCAAGCCGGGCGCGCAAATGCTTGATCGTCTCGATCAATCCATCCTCCAGGCTCACCTTGGGCTCCCACCCCAATACCGTCCGGGCCTTGGTAATATCCGGACATCGCCGGCGGGGATCTTCCTCGAAAGGCAGGGGTTTTGTGACCAGTTCACTGGAACTCCCCGTGACGCGCAGGATGGTTTCCGCCAATTCGCGAATCGTCCGCTCATATGGATTGCCAATGTTCACGGGGTAGGGTTCATCGGAGAAGAGCAGGCGGGCGATTCCGTCCGCGAGATCGGAAACGTAGCAAAAGCTCCGGGTCTGTTGGCCGCCGCCGTACAGCGTAAGCGGCTCACCCCGCAGGGCTTGGCACACCAGATTGGTCACGACCCGTCCGTCGTCGGGCCGCATTCGCGGGCCATATGTATTGAAAATGCGGACGATGCGTGTCTCCAGGTTCCGTTCCCGCTGATAAGTCATCGTCACGATCTCGGCGTAACGCTTCGCCTCGTCGTACACGCTGCGCCGGCCAATGGGATTCACGTTGCCCCAGTAATCCTCCCGTTCCGGATGATGCTCGGGAACGGGGTCTCCGTAGATCTCCGACGTGCTCGCCAACAGAAAACGCGCGTTGTGCCGCTCCGCCAATTCCAAGAGGTTGTGCGTCGCGAAGGAACCCGCGCGCAGGCATTCAAAGGGTTGGCGGATAAAATCGCATGGGCTGGCCGGCGACGCCATGTGGATGACGTAGTCCAACGGACCGCATACCTGCACGGGATCGCACGCGTCTTGTTCTATAAACGTGAACTCGTCTCGCCCGTCAAGGTGGGCGAGATTCTCCCGTTGACCCGTGCAGAGATTGTCCAGCACGGTTACTTCGTGGCCAGCGTCAAGCAATAGGTCCGTCAGATGCGACCCGACAAAACCCGCGCCCCCACTCATTACAATTCTAGCCATCAATTACTCCTGATAAGGTCATACGGAACCGCCGCTGCATTATGCCAAGGCGGCGGAAGGCATTCAATAACTTGTCCCAAATGCGTATTGGGCGGTCGAGAGATATGAAAAAAACGATCCTGACGTATCCCGCTCGCTACGCGCGCGTCAACCCCAAGCTGTCAGCTGTGCCCTCGCTGGGATCAGTTAGATGTCCACTCACGCATGAAACAAGGGGGCCAGCATTTGTGGTGAACTCCAAGCCCACCCAAACCAGTGGCGCAAAGCCGCGTTGTCCACAACCTTAGCGCTAAAGAGGTGCTAACCCCGGGGCACAGGCTATACCCCCCCGGCGCTCTCCCGCTCATTCTCCCGCGGCTTCCGTCTCGGTGGAGAAAGGAGCATCCTCGCTTGTCCAGACGATTTCGTTGTCGAGCAGGGGCAAATCGGTGTCAAAAACATCATTCAACACGATGCGGAAAACATTGACCAGGCTAACCTCGCCGTTCAGCGCAGCCTCCGTTTCGCTGGCCATGTCCGGGATATAGACCATGGAGAGGTTCGCCAGCATTTCCTCAGGCGGTTGGGCGGCCAATTGGGGGTGAAGTACGCCCGTTCCTTTGGCAGATGTGACCACAATAACAGGCGGCTGGGGCGAATGTTCCAATATCGCCTCCACGAGTTCGCTCAATTCGTGGTTGACGTAATGCACTTGCTCGCGATAAGCGCGGATATACTCGGGCCAACTGAGCTGGAAGAACGGCGTCCGCTGGCGTTCGTTTTCAATTGGCATGTCGGCCCGATCCCCGCGGCGATCAAATAGGAAGGGGGGACCTGGTATACTCACGTAGGCGTGCACAAACCGGGGGCCGTTCGCCTCATCCCGGGCGATCTCGCGCAATCCATCGAAAACGCAATGGATGCGTTTGCGTTCAATCACTTCCCGCAAGTTGAGGGGCTCTTGATGGCGGGCATAGTTCCATAATTGCAGTGTGCGGGCCGCAACGGTCCGGTTGGCCAGGACCATTTCGAACTCGCTGAGCACATCGTGCGGCCGCATGTAGAGATCAACATTTTCCCGCGGTTCCAGCAACTCCATCCCCGGTGGCAACGCAACAAGGTCATATCCCGCCCGGCGCAAGGCTCTGTAGAGCCGGTTCCCATGGTACAACTCGGCCACATCGCGCAGACCTCCCCGGGCGCGCACCGTTTCCGGCGTCAGCCTGTGGAGGTAGTCAAAATTCATACAGGCGGCGAGGGAAAGAAGGGTGGAGGGATAATTGGCGAAACTGGAGTTGGCTACGTGAAAACCTTGGGCCGCCATACCCTGGAGGAAGGGGTGGTTGTTGTATCCATACAGGTCGCGCAGTACGTCTTGCCGGGTGTAGCCATCCAGCGTGAGAACGTAGATATCAGGGTATTCCGAACTGCGTTCAACGGCGTCGAGCACGCCAGGGAGTTCAGGAGATTCGCGCAGGAGAGGGGCCTCCCAGTTAAAGGCTACGTTCGCGATGGAAAGGCCCAACAATGCGGCGGCGAACCAGTTGGCGGCGCGGGTAAGCAGCACAAACCCCCCGCGCCGAAGCAACAGGTAGACGACGACTACGGCGACGCCCAACAAATAGAACGCTATAATCCACGCTGCGCCGCGGCCTAGAGCGGGGGCGGCAAGCCATTCCACGATAGCGGGCAGAAGCAGCGCAAACGCCACCAGGCCAGCCGCGAAGTATCGCCAACTGGGCCTGCGCCGCCGCCAACGGTAGATAGCGTAACACCCACCTGCCGTGGCCAAGCCGTAGAGCAAGAAGAAGATGGGATTGGCTGTCTCATCCACCAAGGGGGTAACCCATGCGACAACGTACTCTAACACGCTCCAACCCGATAGGCCCGCGAGGACCAACGCCGAGGTAACGATTCCCGCACGGTGCGGCTGACGCAACACGGCCCACAGCACCAGCCAAACCAACATCGCGCCACCCCCTAGAACAAGGGCGGGACGAATCAGGGCAATGGGGGGCGTCTTATGCAGATTATGGGCGTAAAGCCCCAGCAGGGGATACAATGCAAAAAACAGCGGGTGCAGCACCAGCACGGGATAATGACGCAAGCGCGCAAGCGCCTGCCTCGCCCGCGGTGAGGAACTCGGCTTGTAGTTGGGCTCCATTGAATCAACTGATGACAATTGACTTACTCAGACTCCGCGATTATCGTACACAGAAACCATAGGAACCCCTTGACCCGAGGCGGCTCTCGTCTTGGCCAAAGGGGGCGCACCCCACGCATGCATTGTACACGCTTTGCTTCTTAGGGCAAAGTCCGCCCCGGACAAAAGTCAGTGAAGCCTTGGCATTGTGAAGTATCGTGCCGCAACGTTCCATAGGGCTAGAGGCGCAATATGTATGATTTTCAACATTAACATAAAGGAGTTCCATGCGAATAGGGTTTGATGTCAGTCCATTAACACCTCACCGGACGGGGGTGGGCAATTACTGTTATTACTTGCTCAAACACCTCGTCGAGTTGGGAGGCGCTCACGAATTCCGGGGCTTTGCCTCGGGCCGCCCGCCGATAGACCTCGATGAACTTGCCTATCGATTGCCTGTCCGAAGGGTCCACGTGCCCACCCGGCTTTTGTATAAGAGTTGGGAATGGTTTGGGATGCCTGCCATG
>JBKHFO010000077.1:0-14055 GCA_046540175.1 Candidatus Hydrogenedentota bacterium | reverse complement strand
ATAGTGAGGTGGCCGG
Organism: Candidatus Hydrogenedentota bacterium; assembly: GCA_046540175.1. Taxonomy (GTDB): domain Bacteria; phylum Hydrogenedentota; class Hydrogenedentia; order Hydrogenedentales; family SLHB01; genus SKRY01. The sequence goes on along the minus strand of JBKHFO010000077.1, from coordinate 14,039 downwards.
CAAGCTGTTCCGGGGATAGATCGAAGTCCACAAATTCGCGTAACCAATTCAGGGAAACACGCATATTAGAACTGCTCCAGAAATCTCAGGTCGTTTTCATAAAGGTGGTGAATGCTATCAATGCTGTGCTTGAGGAGGGCGATGCGATCCACCCCCATTCCAAAGGCGAAGCCCGTCACTTCCTCCGCGTCATAGCCCGCGAACCGAAACACTTGGGGATGAACCATGCCGCAACCCAGGATCTCGAGCCAGCCCTGATGCTTGCAGAGGCGGCACCCTTTACCTCCGCATACGGTGCAACTGATGTCCATTTCGGCGGAGGGTTCGGTGAAGGGAAAGTAATGGGGCCGGAAACGAACTGCGGTGTCCTTGCCAAAAAAGCTATGCACAAAATGCATCAAGGCGCCCTTGAGTTCGGCGAAATTGACTCCCTTGTCCACCAAAAGGCCCTCAATCTGGAAGAACATGGGACTGTGGCTGGCATCGTTATCCACGCGGAACGTCCGTCCAGGCACCACCACGGCCACGGGCGGCTTCGTGCTCTCCATGACGCGCATCTGCACCGGCGAGGTATGCGTCCGCAATACCACTCCGTCTTTCACAAAGAAGGTGTCGTGGAGATCGCGAGCTGGATGATCTTCCGGCGTGTTCATGCTCTCGAAATTGTAGTACTCCGTCTCAATGTCGGGTCCCGTTGCGGTCTGAAACCCCATGCCCGTAAAGATGTCTACGATTTCTTCGATAACCTGGGAGACGACATGCTTATGACCAACCCGCGGTCTGCGGCCAGGCAACGTGAGGTCAACCTTATTCCGGTTCGCTTGTTCCTCAAGTTCCTTGGCCTCGAGATCCTTCTTGCGCTCCTCAATGGCGTTGGCGATGGCTTCTTTGATCTCGTTGGCCGTCTGGCCCACGGCCTTTCGCTCTTCGGGGGCCACTTGACCAAGCCCCCGCAGAATTTGTGTAAGTTCGCCTTTTCGCCCGAGATATTTGACGCGCGTCTTTTCCAACGCCGAGCTTTCCCCGGCATGGGTGATTTCTTCGAGCGCTTGTTGACAAATGGTTTCCAGTTTGTCCTTCATGCACACCTTTCTAGATAAGATATTCGCGATGGAACCGATTTACGCAACAACAAGAATACGCCCGCATAAATGTTACACAAACAATGCGGTTCCAATACGCACTTGCGTGGCCCCCTCCTCCACCGCCACCTCAAAATCATTGGACATGCCCATCGAGCGTTCGGAAAGCCCCAAATCATCGGCCAGCTCCCGGAGCCGCGCAAATACGGGCCGCACATCTTCCGGGGCATCGGCCAACGGGGCCATTGTCATCACACCTTCCACCGACAGGCGATCCAAAGGACGAATCGCGGTCAGCACCCCCTCCACATCTCCGGGAACGAGACCGTGTTTGCTGGCTTCTCCCGACACATTCACCTCCAGCAGAACACGAAGCTGGCGATCTAGTTCCTCGCACCGGCGTTGAAGTGTCTCAGCTAATTTGAGGCGATCAATGGAGTCGACCCAATCAAAGAGCCCCGCCACTTCGCGGGCTTTGCGGCGCTGCAAGTGACCGACCATGTGCCACGCGGCGCTCTCTCGCGGCGCCATGGCCTGTTTATCCGGCACGCCGGGCAACCGGTTCTCTCCAAACGCCCGCACGCCACACGCGTACAGGGCTTCCACTTGGCTTGGCCCTACGCTCTTGGTGATCGCGACCAGCTTCACGTCCTCGGAATTCCGGCCGGCGCGGGCAGCCGCTGCCTCAATCCGTTTGCGGATAGCGGTAACGTTGCGTTCGATATGAGCAAAGGCTTGAAGGCCCACAAAATTCACCTCGGAGGAATGACTCTCCCTTAATGGTACTGTCCATGGAACGCGGATTCAAGCACTTGGCGCGTTCACATGCGCCAAACCCGCGCGTGACATAACGGTAAAACAGCGCCGATGTGGACAACGCGTCTCAAGATAGGGCATCATCTTGCTTAAGCATATCATAGGAAGGAGGTGCTCGTGAACAAACTCTGGATAAACCTTACAAGATGGGCTTATGCCGTCTTGGGCGGCGCTACGCTATTGCTGTTGCCGGCGTGTGGTCCCGAGAATCCATCGGAAGCGCCAACGGAGGGGAAAGAGCAGATGGCGGCGCCTGTCGAGCAAGACGAGGAGACCGTCGAAGCCGAAAAAGAGGCGGAGGGAGGGAGCGTCGAAGCACGCCACGGCGGAGTTCTCGCGGAACTGGGGGACGGCGAAGCGTATGTCGAATTCGTGCTCGACCCCGAAGCGGGTTGGGTGAGCATGTACATCCTGAACAGCAGCGCGCGAGACCGGGTGCGGCTGACGGCGGAGCAAATCGGCGTGATCTTCACCATGCACGGCGATGATATCCCCGCGGAGGAACGGACATTTTCTCTCGCGTTGCAGCCCGTGGAGAGCGCCCTGACGGGAGAGACGGTTGGCGATGCCGCTCACTTCGAAGCCCGACACGAGCGATTTCAAAATGCCGAAGGCTTTGATGCGGTCATTCCTACCCTAAGGGTCAAAGATACGGAATACAGTAATGTGGGCATCCTATACCCATCGGATCGTGATTGAGCGTTGGACCAACGAGCCCGAAGGAATACGAATGCGCCGAAAAAGCGCCTCGAGGGCTTCTGAAAGAAGTGGTGCCGGGAGCGAGACTCGAACTCGCAAGCCCCCAAAAGGGCACTAGGTCCTTAGCCTAGCGCGTATGCCAATTCCGCCATCCCGGCACGTGGCGCACAAGCACTGCACCCCCAATTGTACGCATCAGTGGCGGGTTTTTCAACCTCGTGTTTTGGCAGTTTTGGAAAGGGGCCAACTGCCGTATGCGCTGGGGAGCGTCGTTTCACCCAGTTTTCCGTGCCGAAAAGCAACTTCCCCTAAACAAAATGCGGCCGTCTGCCGAAGTTCTTTACAGTGAACTGGGGGATACGCGTCCCTTTCTACATTCCCGAGGTCTTTATTCAACAGAGGAGGAGCAATGAACAACTCGAACGCAGAAACCGTCACACCTGACGGGAGCGAGCTTCCCGGCGCCACCACCATTAAATTCCGGGGCGGCCGAATCATGAGCGCCGTTCCAATTGGATTGTTCATACTTTGGGCCATTGTCCAAACGGGTCTACTGCGCATAGGCGATACTTCTGGCCTCATAGGCGGGATACTCATCAGTTTGGTCATTGGCATGCTTTGTGTGCGTGGATCATGGACCCCATACGCCAACGCCATTTTTGAAGGCATGGCCCAAAAGGTGGCCGTCACCGCGATTGTGGCCTGGCTGTGGGCGGGCATGTTTTCGCAAACGCTGCAAGCCGGCGGATTCGTCAACGGCCTCGGCTGGCTAGCCGAGATTTCAGGCGTGGGCCCCACGCTCTTTCCCGCGATCACGTTCGTCCTAGCCGCCCTCTTGGCCACGGGAATTGGCACCGGTTATGGGACGGTGATCGCGTTTGTCGCGCTGTTCTTTCCCGCTGGCGTCGCCTTAGGCGCCGACCCGGCGCTCATGTTCGGCGCCATCTTGTCGGGGGCGGTCTTTGGGGACAATCTAGCCCCCGTCAGCGATACGACCATCGTTAGCGCCGTCACTCAAGACTCCGATGTGGGCGGGGTGGTGGCCAGCCGCTTGAAGTACGCCTTCCCAGCCGCCGCGCTCGCGTTCGTCGCCTATGTCATCGCGGGCGCCATGGCCCCCCTCACGGAGGTCGCCGCGGACGCGCGAACACTGTTCGCGGAGGAAGCGGAGCCGCGCAGTCTTGTTCATCTGCTGTCCATGGCCATGGTTATCGGGATGGCCGTCCGGGGCCGGCACATCATCGAGGCGATATCGTGGGGCCTCATTGTCGCAATCGCGCTCAACGTGGTCTTTGGCTTGGCGCCCCTAAGCGCCATCCTTGTATTCAACGTGGCCGAGGACACTTGGGCCGCCAGCGCCCTCGGCGGTTTGCCCGTGGTGGAGCTTGTCCCGGCGGGAGAAGAGAGCGTGGGCGGCAGCATCTACGAAGGAGCCGAAGGGTTCGTGACCATGAGCGTACTCATCCTGCTCGTCATCGCCGCCGCTCAAATCATGATCCGGGGCGGGGGCTTCCAAGCTTTGCAGGATTGGTTGTTGGCGGCCGTGGCCAAGACCGTGCGCTCGGCCGAAATGACCATGGTGCTAGCCACCGCGGCCATCAACGCGGCGATCACCATCAACACGGCCGCCGAGATCGCCGTCGCGCCCTACATCGCGAGCATTGGCAAACGCTTCAACATCAACGGCTACCGGCGGGCCAACATCCTCGACGCGAATACCTCGGCCTTGGGATACATTTTTCCGTGGTCGGGCGGCGTTTTGATAGGCTTTACGCAAATGAATCTGCTGGTGGACACCTATGACTGGTTCACGCCGGGCATGGTGGTAAGTCCAGTCGATGCGTGGCCCTGGGTCTTTCACGGGTGGCTGCTTGTGTTTGTGTTTCTGTTCGCTGCCTGGACTGGTTTTGGCCGCGAATACACATCGGATCGAATCAGCAAAGGGAGTACAACGATATGAAGAAGCTCTTTGCCACATGGCGCTTCCGCAGTTCCAAGCCCGCTTTTGAGGCGGGTCAAGTGGTCTCGCTCTATATAACGGGATTCGAACTCGACACCAACGTTGCCGTGGCGCGCGTGGGAGACTCTATACTAACAGTTCACGGCGCCCATCCCGCCGACATAGACTGCCTGGTGCAATTGCGAGTCGATGATTTTGACCATGACCAATCCACAGGCGCCGCGCAACTCATTCGCGAATAGGGCATTCCCTTGCGTCTGGCCATAAGTACTTAAAATGTGGCGTGCGGTTGACTCAGAGAGCTTTGAATACCTATAATAGATCTTTCGACGCGTGAGGGATGCCGGGTATAGGTATAGGTTACCGACGACCGCGGTGGTCCAGAAAGGGAGTGTTGTTTCCCATGACGGAGAAGCCCCCTGAGTTTTTAAAAGCGGCCTTGAGCGAGACCGCGGACTACAAGAGGAGAAATGGACCATGCAATTGACACGACGCAGTTTTTTGGGAGGCGCCGCCGGAGCGGTGATGGTGGCAGGCGCCATGACGAGAGGCGCCGTGTTTGGCGCCAATGACCGCGTGGTAATCGGAAGCATCGGAGTGGGTAACCGGGGCGCTGGATTGGCGCGGGATTTCCATGGCTACGACGATGTCGAAATCGCCGCTATTGCCGACGTGGACCGGGAAGCCGCGGAGAGCGTGGCCGCCCATGTCGATGGCGCCGACATCTACAACGACTACCGGGAGCTACTGGAACGGGACGATATCGACGCCGTGATTATCGCCACCCCGCTTCACTGGCACGCGTTGAACACCATCCACGCGGCCCAAGCGGGAAAAGACATCTACTGCGAGAAATGCATCTCCAACACCATCCGGGAAGGCCGGTTGATGATGGAGGCCGTGCGTAAGTATGACGTGATCTTCCAAACCGGCAGCCAGCAACGCTCCGGGCAGCGCGAGTACGATGCCTGCACCCATGTGCGCAACGGTTCGATCGGTGATATCGTTACCATCGAGGCCTACAACTACCATAGCCCGGTGGAATTCGCCCACCATGCCGAGCCTATCCCCGACCACGTGGACTGGGACCTATGGCTTGGACCCGCGCCCATGCATCCCTATAACTTCAGCGTGTTCGACAACCGCTCCGAGCCAAGCTGGTCCACGGTGTGGCCATTCTCTGGCGGAGACATGACCGACGGTGGCGCCCACGGCCTCGATATGGCCCAGTGGGGCTTGGGCATGGACGACAGCGGCCCCGTGGAAGTTTGGACCGAGGGTGAACCATTCGTGCGGCAGTACAGCACGGACGACAATCCCGCCGGCCGTCATCAAGGTCCCCGCTCCCCCATCGTCCACATGCGCTATCCCAATGGAACCGTTATGGAACTCACGGGCGCGCCCAAATTCGGTGTCAAGTTTATTGGCGAGGATGGGACCATTGAGGTGGGCCGCAACCATTTTGACTCCGATCCCCCTGAGTTGATGCAGGAACCGTTGGAGGATCCCGGCAGCGAACTTTATCACAGCGAGCATCACTTCCGTAACTGGGTGGAGTGCGTCCGCGAGCACGAGGATCCCGTGGCTCCCGTCGAGGCGGGTCACCGGTCGGCGAATGTATGCCATCTCGGCAATATCGCGCGCTGGGTGAGCGAGGTGACCCAAGAGACCGGCGTGACGCTGGAATGGGATCCCGAGGCGGAGGAGTTCACCAACAGCAAGGTCGGCAACCACTTCCTCGATATGCCGCGGCGCGCGGAGTTCGAGTTACCAGACACCGTTTAAACTACAGCTCCAAGGCGATTGGCGCTATAGAGACTCCCTGTCGAATGTAGATGAAAGCAGGGAATTGGAGCGGCTGGCGCGGGACCATACCGGGCCAGCCGCTTTCTAAGCAAGGGATATATCGCGGTGAGCCGTAGGATGAAGGGAGAGTGGAGGCGTTTGCCAAACCATTCGGGAATGGTATCCACGGCCAGCCCGTGGCGGATGCGGCTTCCCGACAACACAAAGGCGGCGAAGAGGCTCGCGAACAAGTTGATTGGCTTTCGGGACCGCATCCCTTGCGTCCGGCGCTGTCCCTTTATGTTGTGTGTCTAACGAGCTATTCCCGGCCAGTGTACCGCCTTGCGCCGGGAACATCCTAAGGGGGACCGGCCGTATATGGCGTCCCCCTCCGCCGGTGGCTTATACTCGTGCGAACACGCAGTTACCGACCATAGACAGGAGGCGCGATCGCACATGGAAATTCGACTCCACGCCCTGAGTGAATGGACCGTATCCGCTGACACCGTATGGATCATCCCCGCGTTCGAAGGAGAACGTCCCCCCACCCCCCTTGAGATCTCCGCTGTCACGGCGGTGCGGGAGGAGGGTGTGTTCACGGGCAAGGCCGAGGAAACCTGTATGTTGCCGCGCGCCGCCGATTGCCGGGGCGTGTTGCTCCTGGGGCTTGGCGGACGCGATGAGTGCAACGCCGAAACCTTCCGCCGGGCGGCGGGCAAAGCCGCGGACGAACTCCGCCGTTACCGGGCGGATCGCGCTGTGCTCTTCATCGCTGATGGGTTTCCCGCGCCGCCGGAGGCCTTCATTGAAGGCCTTGTGCTCGGGCAGTACGACTTCACGCAGTACAAGAAATCCGCCGTTCCGCCCTCCATTTCCGTGGCGCGCCTCGATCTCGTGGCGGAAACCTGTGACCGTGTGGACGTGACAGCGTGCGAGCTTGCCCGCCATGAAACGGCCAACGCGAACTGGGCCCGCGACCTCGCGCACAGGGGCTCCAACGATCTTACCCCGGCCAAGCTTGTGGACGAGGCCGCCTCCATGGCGGCGGAGGTGAATTGCGGCGTGGAAGTCCTCGGCCAAGACAAGCTCGAGGCCCTCGGCATGGGGGCGCTGCTCAGCGTCGCCCGGGGGAGTGAGGAACCCGTCTGGCTCATCACCCTGAGCTATACGCATCCCCACGCGGAACGCACAGTGGCCCTCGTGGGCAAAGGTATCACGTTCGATTCCGGAGGGATCAGTCTCAAACCGGGTCAAGGCATGCATGAGATGCGCTACGATATGTGCGGAGCGGCGGCCGTGCTCGGCGCCATGAAGTCCATCTGCCAACGCAAGCCGCCGATCAACGTCATCTGCGTTGTGCCGGCGGCGGAGAATATGCCAGACGGCCGGGCCACGCGGCCGGGCGACATTGTAACGGCCTACAACGGGACCACCATTGAGGTGCACAACACCGACGCCGAGGGCCGCATGATCCTCGCGGATGCCCTTGCCTATACCGCGGAACGGCACAAGCCCAGCGCCATGGTCGATGTGGCGACTTTGACCGGCGCGGCCATCGTGGCCCTCGGGCATTTCGCGGCCCCCGTCATGACCTCCGACGACCGCCTGTGGGCGCAACTCGAAGCGGCGGGCGAAACCACGGGGGAGCGGGTCTGGCGGTTGCCCTTGTGGAAAGATCATGACCGCCTCATCGACGCCCACCTTGGCGATATCGCCAACATCGGCCCCAAGGGCGAGGCAGGGACCATCGTGGGTGGCGCGTTCCTTAAGCGCTTCGTGGGAGGCGTCCCCTGGGCGCACATCGACATCGCCGGCATGGCGTGGGATATTAAGCATCTCCCCTACTGGGACGCCAACCACGCCACCGGCTACGGCGTGCGCCTCCTCACCGAATGGGTCACGCGAGAGGCGGCGGAAGGGTAGAATGGGAGAGAGCACCTGGCGGCAATCCTCTCAGCGTCGACGGCGCCTCCTTAATCCGGCCGGCATCGCGCGACCGCCCCGGCTAACCGCCGGCGTTGCCCCGAAAACCAAACAGCGGCCTTCCTGGCGCTCTATCGCCTCCTCTCTGCCAACCGAGTTGAGACCGTTCCTTGGCAAAAATGAGTGTAAAGCGCCTTGACGGCATAAGTAGCGCCGGAGGCGGCAGCGAAGACGTGGGGTATGAAGCCGAAACAGCATCCGCAGGCCCCTCCGGAAATCATAGCACTCCAGCACGATAACATTTTGCGCCCTCTTTATGTTGAACCCAAATGATGTATATGGTACTCTCTTCTGGATACAATATATTGAATCATGTCGTTGAATGGAACGGCTTGCTTGTGGTTTCGCTACAAAAAAAGGAATTATGATATGCGTTGTCCGTTTTGTGCACATGAGGAAGGGAAGGTAGTGGACTCGCGTTCGACTAAAGAGGGGGACGCCATCCGCCGCCGCCGGGAATGCCTAAAATGCGGTCGCCGCTTCACCACCTACGAGCGGATTGAGGAAGTCGCCCAGATGGTGATCAAGAAAGATGGGCGGCGGGAGCCGTTCGATCGCTGGAAGGTAAAGAGCGGAATTATCAAGGCTTGTGAAAAACGGGCCATTGGCATGGACAAAGTCGATGAGCTTATCGACGATGTGGAGCGGAGTTTGTTTAACTCAAGCGAATTCGAGATTCCCACGGACGCGGTGGGCGAGGCGGTTATGGACCGCCTAAAGGCGTTGGACGAAGTCGCTTATGTGAGATTCGCCTCGGTATATCGGCAGTTCAAGGATCTCAATGAGTTCATGACCGAACTCAAGGACCTCCTCACGGAACCCGGCTCACCACCCCCCACCAGTAGCGCTTTGACCCGTCCTACGTCCGAGAGTTAAATTCCCAGGCCGCATATCGGTTAACCTTGGGGAAAGCAGGCTATGCCCTAAAGCCTGTGCTTGGCGTTGTGACGATGGCGGGATGCCCGTTTGCCGGTTGCTGCCCAGCGTCAAAAGAATAACAGCCTTCAGCGGTTGCGCGCGCCGCAGCATTTCTTGTATTTCCGGCCGCTGCCGCAGGGACATGGGCCGTTGGGCTTGGGCGGGGAGGCGTCATTTCCTGGCTCCGGCTTAGGCCGCGCGCCTCCCATCCGTGCGAATTGCATCACATTAGCCGGTGAGCGCGAAGCGCGGATTTCGTTCGCCATGAACCGCATGTAGGGCGCAACGTGGTGGAAGAACCTCTTGTAGCCTGGACAGAGATAGTTGAGCCCGTATTCCCCGTCCGGCGTGTGGGTGAAGCGGTATTTCGGACACCCGCCGTTGCACGCGAAACGCACGTCGCATTGCTGGCAGTATTGGGGAAGGTCGGAGGCCTTGGACGCGCCAAACCCCTGCTGGGCGTCGCTGGTTACAAGCTCGGTCAAGGGCGTTTCCCGCAGGTTGCCTCTCCGGAAGCTCGGATACACATAATGGTCGCACGCGTAGATGTCGCCGTTGTGCTCAAGGGCGAGGGCGTTGCCGCAGGTCGGCGCATAGACGCATAGACTGGGCGGATACCCCATCCAGGCTTCGAGGGCGACGTCGAAGAGCTGCACGAAGACCCGGCCAACGTCACGCCGCACCCAGTGGTCGAAGATCTTGCAATAGAACTCCCCGTACGCCTCCGGCGTCACGGACCAGTCGTATACTTCAGGGTTGCCCTCGGGTGGCACGCCGCTTCCGCCGGCATCCTCGCGCGCAAGCGAATCCTCGGGCCGTTCGACAATGGGAATGAATTGAAGGTATTGGCTGCCGATATCCCGCAGGAAACGGTACACTTCCAACGGTCGATCGGCGTTTCCGGCATGCACGCAGGTTAATGTGTTGAAGTCGGCCTTGTAGTCCTGCAAGAGCTTCAACGCGCGCAACACGCGATACGCCGTGCCATGGCCGCCCCGATCCAGCCGGTACCGGTCGTGACACTCCACGGGGCCGTCAATGCTCAGCCCAACCAGCACCCCTTCCTCCGCGAAGCATTGGACCCACTCCTCGTCGAGCAGCAGGCCGTTGGTCTGAAAAGCGTTGTGAATCGTCTTGCCGTTGGCGTATTTCTTCTGAAACGCGAAGGCTTTTTTGAAGAAATCCAGCCCCATCAGGGTGGGTTCGCCCCCTTGCCAGGCGAAGTGCACCTCATCCATGGGCTGGGCTTCAATGTACTGCCGGATATAGGTCTCCAGCACCTCCTCGTTCATCCGCCACTTCTTCGCGCCGGGATAGAACTCTTCCTTGGGGGTGTAGAAGCAATAGCTGCAATCCATGTTGCAGCCCGGACCGGAGGGTTTCGCCATGATGTGGAACGGGCGGTGGGCGCGTTGCGAGACCGGCCCGACACGGCGGGCGGGCTCCTCGGTGGGCCAGGTTATGGAGGGATTACCCTCGCTCTGGCGACTCAGGCCGTGGCGGATCTCCTCGGCGGACAGTTCGCCATACGCGAGCCGCTGGGTATTCCCTGGGGCGGCTGTCGTTCCTTCTTCCATGGCGTGTCTCTCCTCACCTATGTCACGCGGCGAAATAATTCACAAAGGGGGCAAAGGCCGCAGCCAAGTGAAACGCACCTTCGCTCCTTGAGTTTACAACTTGGGAGAGCGAGATATTCCGGCGTTTCACGTTCTTCCATGTGGCAGGGCCAGCATCGGCGCTATCCTGGCCCCCCGACACGCCGAATCAGACAACGCCACGCTCACTCCTCCATGTCAAGGTCGCCCCTGCAGAGCGAACTCAGGATACAGCGGTGGCATGTCTCGGACTGGGCCCCGTCCGTATCATCCCCATTTCCAACCCCACAACGGGAGGCGGCGTATTGAACGCCTAACCACCCCACAAGCACCACAAAGATAACGCCAGCCGCGGTTAGCACGGATCCGATCACTGGTTCAGCCTCCCAGCCCGGCGAATCCCATGAACGCCATGGAGAGAATGCCGGCGATGAGCAGCGTCAACGCGGCGCCCCGGGCGATGCTGGGTACGTCGGACAGTTCGAGTTGCTCGCGCAACCCGGCCATCAGCACGAGGGCAAGCATGAACCCGACACCGGCGCCCACACCGTACACGACGGTCTGCATGAACCCGTAGTCGCGGGCTGTGGCGAAAAGCGCCATGCCCATGATGGCGCAATTGGTGGTGATGAGCGGCAGGAAGATGCCGAGGGAGCGGAACAGGGTTTCGCTGAACCATTTGATGAACATCTCGACCAATTGCACGGTCGAGGCGATCACGGCGATGTAGGCGATAATCCGCAGATAGGGGGCGTCGAGATAGATAAGCAGTTGGTTGACGCCGTAGGTGCATACGGCGGCCACCGTCATCACGAAGATAACGGCGAATCCCATTGGAACAGCTGTCTTGAGTTTGGCGGACACGCCAAGAAACGGGCATATGCCAAGGAAGGCCGCCAAGACAAAGTTATTAATGATCGCGGCGTCAAGAAAGATAAAGCCAAGGGGATCCGGGTTCATGTTGCAACCTCCTCTTCAACCGCCGCTTGGCGCCGCTGTTGCCGCTCCTTCCACCAGGCAAACACGACGAGCCATCCCGACAGGACAAGAAAGGCGCCGGGCGGGAGGATCATAATGGCCCACGGCTGGAAATGCTCGCCAAATAAGTCAATGCCCACAAAACTTCCGCTTCCCAAAATTTCGCGCACCACACCCAAGCAGAGCAACGCGAACGTGAAGCCAATTCCCATCCCCAAGGCGTCCAGCATCGTGCGCCCTAACGAGTTCTTTGAGGCAAACGCCTCCGCTCGCCCCATGATGAGGCAGTTCACTACAATCAACGCAATAAACGCCCCGAGACTGTCATACAGCTCAAGGCTAATCGCTTGAACAGCGTATTCCACCATCGTCACAAAGGTCGCAATGACAACAATAAACGTCGGGATACGGACTTCCTTGGGAACTATCTTACGGATCGAGGAGATAATGAGGGTGGACATAAACAACACGAAAGTAGTCGCAATCCCCATCGCCAGTGAGTTAATCACGGTGTTAGTCACTGCTAACACCGGACACATACCCAGCAAAAAGATGAAAACTGGATTCTGCCGCCACAATCCCTTCAGAAAGGTGTCCATACTAGGCGTTTGTTCGGTAGGTTGGGCGCTCATGGGGCGGCCTCCTCGAGCGTATCCATGCTGTTCTGTAAGCGGCGGCCATGTTCTTCCATGCTGTCGTTAATTAATTTCGTCACCGCTTTGACCGAGATGGTGGCGCCGGAAATGCCGTCAATCTCCCAGTCTTCCCGCGAGGACCCCTCCTCCACATGCGTCACCGGATTACGCAATGTTTCGCCCTCCGACTCCAAACTTACATCCAGCCCTTCTATGCTTTCGAGGAAATTGGGATCCGTAGCGATGCGGTCTCCCAAGCCCGGGGTCTCCTTGTTTTCCAAAACATTGAAACGCATAATCCGTTCCTCGAAGGGGTCATAACCAAACAGCGCGCGGATCACATCCTGATAACCTTGCGCGCTTCCGCGCACGGCCACGCCAATAAGTTCGCCTTCTTCATCGTAGCCCGCGAAGTACGCGGCGTCCTGTTGGTCTTCTTCCGGCGCCCGTTCGACTCCGCCATTCGCCGGGACAAACGCCACGTGGTTCTCCGCGCCAGGAAGGACCTGATATATGGCCTCCTCAAGCCGTTCGGCGCGGTTGGCTTGAACCCTTGGCGCCGTCGATTCGTAGACCGTCACCATCAGCACGCCGGCCGCAAGCGCCACCCCCCCCAGCGTCGCCATCATGTGGACGCTTTTGAGGAAGGGGTTTTCACCGCCCGCGGGAGGTTGAGGCGCCGTATCATTCATGCCGCCTTGCTCCTTAATCTGCTACCGTAGGTTCGCGGTTGAGTTAGTTGGTCGATGAGGGGCGAAGCCGCGTTCGCCAACAGAATGGCGTACATGATCCCCTCGGGCAATCCCCCGTACATCCGGATGATGTACGTGATGGTCCCAATAAAAGCCCCGTAGACCCACATCCCCAGTGGCGCCGTGGGCGAAGCCACGAGATCGCTGGCCATGAACATCGCCCCCAGCATCAGGCCCCCGGACAACAGCATGAAGAAGGGATTTGGATTCACATCGGGGTTCAGGAAGTGGAAGAAGCCGCCCACCAAGAACATGCTGGCGAAAATCCCGGCGGGGATCCGCCAGTTCATCATCCCCCGCACAATCAAGTAAATCCCGCAGAGCAGGATGATCAAGGCGGAGGTCTCCCCCAGCGAGCCAGCCGTCGTGCCCAAAAACAGGTCCACGAAGCTCGTCGGTTGTTGATCGAATAGCTGCGCCGCCAACGGCGTGGCCCCGGTGAAACCGTCAATCCCGCTGTCCTCCACAAACTGCACCACGGAGATGGGCTCCAGAAACGGCAAGGTAAACGACGAGGGAATCCCCTGGACGAACCGCCCATCCATGTAGGGCGGGGTCCACGTGGTGATCGCCACGGGAAAGCTCGCCTGCAGAAAGGCGCGTCCGACCAACGCTGGGTTGAACACGTTGCAACCCAAGCCGCCGAACAAGGTCTTGCCCAGCACGATGGATGCCACACCGCCCAACGCCCCCATCCACAAGGGGAAACCAGGCGGAAGCGTCAACGCGAGCAAGATCCCCGTCACAACCGCGCTGTAATCGCCAATGGGCGTGGGATTTCCGCTTGCCTTGGCGATGATGTGCTCGGTCAACACGCATGCTGCCGTGCAGGTCAT
>JBKHFO010000076.1:0-14076 GCA_046540175.1 Candidatus Hydrogenedentota bacterium | reverse complement strand
CGAAGTAGATCTGCGGCCGGAGGAATACGAGGTCCGCGAGGGGAGGCGGAAAGATAGGAAAGTCCCTACAGGCTAGTTTATTAACCCATGGGAAGTGAACGAAACTGGCTGAAGCTGGGTTGGCTAAACATGACGTAGGGAAATTGGAAACGGGGTTCGTTGGGTTAGCGGCCGCCACCGGGTTGCATCGGTGGAGGCGAACTTGATTGAACAGCTTCTTCAACGGTCCGTTGCAAGATGGGGACGTCCCGTGGAGCCTTCTGCCGACATAGAAAGGCTTGGGGGTCCGCGTGAGGTCATAGATAGACGTGGTTTACGAACGTCAACAACGCAAAAGGAGAGTAACAACCATGAAACATCTCAAGCACATCAGCACGCCCCGCAAAGCCGAAGATGACGAAGGCCTTATGGAGAAGATCCAAGGGCTTCTCAACGATCTGCTCTTCTGGAAAGAGTAGCACTCGGCATAGCTTTGGGCTAGACCCCGGCTCGTTCCAAACGGTGCTTGACTTACCGCACTGGACGCGGGTAAACTAAGACGTCCAGGGGAAGGGTTAAGCTTGCTATGTTGAACAAGGGAGATTGCTCGAGATGAAGCATATCCGGAAGATTTCGGCCAGGCGCGCCGACGCGTTTTCAGATTTCCTGAACACGGTATGGGGCGCGTGGCAAGATTTCCTTCAAACCAAGAAGAACGAGATCCGGGGATAGCGCGGCCAAAGCGTCAACAGATCATCGTATGCGGCGTTGGGAGCACCGCCTTCCAGCGCCGCTCTTTTCCATGCCAATCCTATCAACGGATAACTCGTCATGATAACAGGCCACCACTGCGTCATTCGGACAGCGGATCGCGACGATGCGCGCGTGCTGAGCAGTTTGTACAACGGCGCGGTCCCCCGGGCCGCCTACTTGAATCGCCGCCGCGAGATTCTGCTGCCAACGGTGGACGACCTCCGCGAGACCTTGACCCAGCAGGACCGCCCGAACACTTCATCCTTGTACATCGTTGAGGACCTCGAAGGACAGGTACGCGGCCTCTGCGCGTTAAATGCCGGCGGAATCGAGACGGCGCACGGGGAAATCTTTTGCCTATTCGTTTCCGAGGAAGACTATGTCAACCCCGGGGGCCGCGAGGCGCTCGCCTTCCTGTGCCGGCAAGGGTTTAGCGAAAAACGCTTGAACAAGATTGTGGCGCAATGCCTTGAAACCGAGACGGGATACCGTCAGGCGCTCACCGGCATGGGCTTCGAGAGCAACGGCGTCCAACGGGAGGTCTTGCACACCCAAGGTCGCTATTTTGACCTCGAAACCTTGACGCTCTTCGCCCAGGCGTTCATCGATCCATTGACGAACGCCGCGGCCGTCCGAAGCGCGTAAACTTCAGCCGCCCGCGGCTTCCCCTTCCTCGTAAGGGTACCGATCCGGCGTCACCTGCACCGTGGTGGTAAGACCATAGGGTTCGCCGTCTGGATCAGCGAAGACGACTTCCACGTAATAGGCGGTCCACCCCGCCGTGGGCTCGGGGACGGTGGCCACCGCTTCTCCATTGTCCGCGGGCAGCTCGACGGAGAACCAGTCCGCATCACGAAAATCCCGGTCCCCGGCGTGCGCGCGCCATAATCGGACCCGCTCCTGCGCCCCTTCCCATCGCACCGCGAATTCACCTTCCGCGCGATGGTCCCATTCCAACTGCGGTAACGGCCGGTTTTCAAGGATAGCCTCGTAAAACGCAAGCGCCGCCGGAATCACCCCCGGACCGAGCCCATGACCCGCATCGGGTTCGTAGCGCAAATACGTAGGGCCTTCCAGTCCTTTCACGTACAGCGACGCCGCGTCCACGGTCCAATAGGGGTCGTTGGCGCCCAGTAGGATGAGTTTCGGCATCGTCAACGCGTCGCGGTAGCTGTAGGGATCCACGAGTTCCAGCAACTCCTGCCCTCGCTCAGTCGCCAACCGCTCCTGAATAGAGCGCTGCGTGTAGTCGCGAATCATCGAGCTGAAGCCGCCGTAGGACCGCTGCTGATGCTCCAACTGGGGTTGGGCGTTGAGAATGTCGAACACCATGGGAACGAGGGCCTCAACGCGATCGTCCACCGCCGCCGTCAGCCAGGCCGTCCAGCCCCGTTTCGACGCCCCCGTCACCACAAACGAGCCAATGTCCTGCCCCCACTCGTCCTGGGCGAACGTTTGCATGGCGTCCATGGCGCGCACCACGCTCTTGGTCATGGGCAAGAGCAGCGGCCAATCCGCACCCTCCCCCGTCAGGAATCGCTCGAACGTGAGCGCTATCAGCGCATCTTCGCGAAGCCCGTCAAACAGCGGCTGATTCGGTATCTGGTTGACCATCGCCACCACGCTGCCTGTCTCCCGGGCCGCGGTAAGGAGCACATCTTCCTGCGCGCCAGACAAAGCCGGGGGCGTGTCGCGGTTGACCCCGCCCGCCACTAAGAGCAGCGCCGTATCTTCGCGCCGGACCGTGTCGGGCTTCGCCACGCTAAGCCAATGCTTCCAGGGAATGCCCTGCCACGTCTGAGACGTAAGATGCGCATGATGCAGCGTAAGCCCGTCGCGCTCTTCTGTAGAATGCGTAACGTAACCGTAGCTATCATCCGGTTCCGCCACGTACTCGCCAAGATCCGCCATGCCGCACGCGCTCCAACCCAGCACGAGCCCGCCAAACGCCAACCGCAGAATACCGCTTTTCATACGACGCCATCTCCATCGTAAACATACCCGTTCCAATCGCTACGCCTCTCCCCCATCATACCACTTCTTGGGAGGTTCCGGGCTATTCCAATGCCCTCCGCCGAAAGCTCCCGATCCCCTGCGCGCCCACCTTGTACTTGGCTCCACCCCAGCCCACCTCGTTCAACGGCGGCATAGCTTCAAGACAGAGTCACACTAGTCTTTTTGAAATAGATACTATTCTACTTCAATCATGTTATAATACAATTGTGCTCGATATCCGTGGAGCCGTATCCGGTCAGAAAGGGGTTGTTACACAGTTTGGCGAACGTAACGGACCGTTGACGTTTCAACGGCCAGGGGAGAACACCTACCATGAAAAGCGTATTCACGTGCGGCCGCTTGCTTTCAATCAGCGCGCTAACCCTGTGCCTCGCGGCTCTCGTGGGCTGCCCGCCAGGCGGCGCGCCCGAACCGTTCCAAATCGTGTATCCCGTCACGTCGCAAGATTTTTCCATAAACTCCGACGACCAACTTGTGATGGCCGTGGAATTTACCCACGCCGTGGATATGTCCAGCCTTGCGCCGGGGATAAACGTGATCCTCGACACGAACGTGGTTACCCATGCGGAGATCACTGTCGCCCCGGGGGATACGAACAAAGAGATCGTTATCACCTCGGCCGCCTCCACCGCTGATCTCTTGCGCTTTACACAGGACGCTTGGTTCACGCTGACCTTAAAAGGCGAGTCCTGGTATGCGCCGCCCGTACGCAGCACGGCAGGGGTCCGGCTAGATGGCAATTCGGACGGCGTGGGCGGCGGCGTTTTTGAGCACGACTACATCATTCTCGGATAACGGCCGCTCGGCCGTTATAACCCTCACGGCTTCACGGTTGTCGAGCACCGAATAGACCGTAAAAACTGACGTCATAAACGCATCCCTCCGCCGGCGCTTCCAGCCCTGCGCGGGACCGCGTCCGGAAAAATATGAACATCCGCTAGTACTTACACCGCCCTAAATTTGGATGCCCCGTAACGCCGGCATCTTGCCGGCTTTCACGCACAATTCCCTTTTTAAAAGCCTGTCCCCGCGAACGCGGGGAGGGGATCAAGGGGGATATTCTCCCCCTCAGCACAGGCTCCTCGTCCGGCGATTAGGAGCAATGGACAGGATTCACGGGATTAACGAGATCAGGCCGCACTACCCACAATTCTAGAATGGGCCGGGTACTAGCTTCAACCCCATGCTGCCATCTGTGACCCCGCTGGGATCTTCTGCGTATATGCGCGGCGGCCGGGACCGCTACTTCCAAGTCCCGGCCGCGGAATGGCGCTGCTATCGGGCGCCGGCATGTCGCCATAGCGTTTGCCGCTAGGCTAGATGTGGAGGTGATGGCGGAAACGCCGCACCGCGAACCCCGCCAGCCCTATCCCAAGCACCGTCATCGTCGCGGGCTCAGGCACGCATTCGGTCATGATGTAGACTTCGTGAAGGTAGGGCCCATCCATACCGGGTTCGTCCGCTAGACCTATCTGTATGGTTTCGAAAAACGGGTTCGGTTCAAACCGGTATTCCCAGATTTCACGTCCATACCGATCGATCGTCTCGCGTTCATGGCGAACTAACTCTCTCCGAGTATTGGCAGGATCCAATGTTATTTCAAGGCTACGGTCGGGGGACACCCCGTCAACGAGGTCGTGCACATAGGATAGCCAGAACCTTTTGTACGGGTTTTCTTGATTCGGTACATTAGGCACGGGAATCTCCCAAAAGCGCACTAGTTGCCCGTTCATATCCGCTTCGCTATAGTCCCACGCTGGCGGTTCGTCTCCAATCCACCGATCCCATGGTTCTTCGGTCAACCGGTCCTCTGTCACGATGCTAGTGGGCTCTTTAAAATCCCACCCCAACCTCACCTGCGCGCTCGGCTCCCACGCGGGCAACTCTCCCGGCCCGATGAGGTCCGCGCCAGCCGTCATGGCCAGCATCATCGCCGCGACGATCGCGGCGGTCCTTAGCACTGCAATTCGCGTCTTCAAGGGTAAACCCTTTCCACTATCCAATGGCGCGAGGCCATCGGAGATATCCCCGAGAAACCCCACTTACCCCGGCGCTTCCCGTTCGGAGCGGGGTCGCATCCGGGAAGACTTGGATGTCCGCGCGTTGCTTCTCCGGGAGAAGTACGCGGCGGGTCCCACGGGCGCCCTTTGCAAGGGTGTCCTTGCCGATTCGAGTTTTGTGCCTGGCGTGATCCTCCTGTACCTTATGTTCCACGGCCCCCGGCGGCCGGGACAGCCGCTCGCGTCCCGGCCGCGAAATGGCGCTGCTATCGCGCGCCGGCATGTCGCCAGCGCGTTGAACACTAGATGTGAAGGTGATGGCGGAAACGCCTCACAGCGAATCCCGCCAGCCCCATCCCAAGCACTGTCATCGTCGCGGGTTCGGGGACGCATTCCGTCATGATGTAGACTTCGTGAAGGAAGGGACCGTCTTGCTCCGAGTGTTGGGTAAGAACAATCTCAAACTCTTCGTACGAAGGATTGGGCCAAATGCGCATCTCAAAAGTGAGACGTTCGTACGCCGCATTCGCCGCTACACTCGCGGGTTCACCATTAGAGGCAAACCACTCCGAAACCGGATAACCATCCAGAACCCGGCCCCCATCAATCTCGTCCCCGGTGACGCTCGTGGCGGAACGTGGCGCTGGTATGCCATCCGGGTGGTCATAGACGAAAGACAACCAAATCCTCTTGTACTCGTTCGGATCCGGTCGATTAAGCACCTGAATCGACCACCGGCCTATCGTGTTCTCGGGGCCTATGATAAAACCATAGTCCCACGCTGGCGGATCTGCTCCGATCCACCGGTCCCATGGTTCTTCGGCCAACCGGTCTCCTTCCACGGGGTTGGTAGGGGCTTCAAACGCCCACCCCAGCCTCACTTGCGCGCTCGATTGCCAATCCGGCAAATCTCCCGGCCCGATGAGGTCCGCGCCAGCCGTCATGGCCAGCATCATCGCCGCGACGATCGCGGCGGTCCTTAGCACTGCAATTCGCGTCTTCAAGGGTAAACCCTTTCCACTATCCAATGGCGCGAGGCCATCGGAGATATCCCCGAGAAACCCCACTTACCCCGGCGCTTCCCGTTCGGAGCGGGGTCGCATCCGGGAAGACTTGGATGTCCGCGCGTTGCTTCTCCGGGAGAAGTACGCGGCGGGTAACACGGGCGCCCTTTGCGAGGGTGTCCTTGCCGATACGCGTTTTGTGCCTGGTGTGATCCTCCTGTACCTTATCTTCCACGGCCCCCGCAGCCGGGACAGCCGCTCGCGTCCCGGCCGCGAATGGCTCTCTTGCGCTATCCTGCGCGTTCGCCGCTACGCGTGGAAGCGCTGCCGGAAGCGCCTTACGGCGAACCCCGCCAGCCCTATCCCAAGCACCGTCATCGTCGCGGGCTCGGGGACGCATTCCGTCATGATATACGCTTCGTGAAGGAACGGTGCTTCCTGACCTTCTTCAAGGGGAAATCCAATTTGTTCCCAAGATGGGTTTGGCCAAAGCCGGTATTCCAGTCTGGTCTGCCATTTGCCGTTAAGTGGAACCGTGTCCTGGTAGACGAGTTCTTGCACCGTCTCAGGAGTGCTCGTAATGTCGATCGCGCCTTCGGGCACGGCCTGTTCCGCGCTATAGACAAACGACATCCAGATGCGCTTGTAGGGATTATCTTTATTCACATTAGGTAGTTGCAGCCACCACCAATAGGGCGTCTGCTGTGCCGTGATGGCGTTATCGGGTAATTGAGGTGGAGAATAGCGCCACCCCGGTGGCTCGTCTCCGATGTAGCGATTCCACGGATCATCCAGTAGATAACTCGCTCCAGACTCGTCAAACCCCCACCCCAACCTCACCTGGGCGCTGGATTCCCAATCGGGCTTTGCTCCCGGCCCCTCTAGCCCTGGGGCCACCGAAGCCCCCGCCGTCATGGCCAGCATCATCGCCGCGACGATCGCGGCGGTCCTTAGCACTGCAATTCGCGTCTTCAAGGGTAAACCCTTTCCACTATCCAATGGCGCGAGGCCATCGGAGATATCCCCGAGAAACCCCACTTACCCCGGCGCTTCCCGTTCGGAGCGGGGTCGCATCCGGGAAGACTTGGATGTCCGCGCGTTGCTTCTCCGGGAGAAGTACGCGGCGGGTCCCACGGGCGCCCTTTGCGAGGGTGTCCTTGCCGATACGCGTTTTGTGCCGGTTTTTTCCCTCCTTTTGTTTTGGTCCACGGGCGCGGCGCGCCATGGGCGCTGTCCGCCCGCGGACGGCCTACTCGCCGCGCCTTTACTCACTAAGCGGGGCTTCAGTGCCTGTCGTGTCGTACTTTGTATAAGCAATTTTCGTGCCAAAGGCCACTTAGTTTACGTGGTAGTATGTAAGTACTTGATATACAAGGATTTAACAATCGTATATAAAGCTTAAACTGTGTATTTATGCGACCTTTGAGCCATCACTTCTTGACCACTATGAGCAACTATTATTCAGCGACGCCAAACATATGATCATGTTTCCGGCCTTTCTTTGGTTAACTGAGGCGATGAGAACACGTTTGGGCCAGATTCGGCGTAGCGGCAGGATATTGCTGGGCTGCTTGCCGTTCGTTGGGTTGGCTGGGCAGGTGATGGTGAGAGTGTTCCGGGGGACTATTACCTTTTAAGCACTAAATCCGTGAATGCCCCGATTGGGTGTGGCTTAACCTGACCTGATGTCACAAATAAATCGACTCCGAAGGGGTCGATTCTTGAGCAAAGCCAATCCCGTGCCGCAAAGCCGTGTTGCGCATTCTTGACATCATATTGCTAATACTGTAACCCCTATCTAATACCCTTAAATCGCGGGATGACGAGGGTGCTCCAGGGAGAACATCCCCCTTGAAAAGTGGCACGCTCCCGGCGTTGCGGCGCATCCACAAATCCAATGCGGACTGCCTATTATCGCCGGGGCGGGCCATGGCGCATTGTTGCGCCCCCTTCAGCCACGGCCCGCCCCGTCTTGGCCCCCTCGCCTCCTTACCCCGATACGGGCTGCCGCCCGATGGCGCCATTTGATGGGAGAAGCGCTCGATTCGGCGCTATTCAGCTGTTAGCTCTGCGCCGCCGGTCTGCGCCGCCGGCGAGTTGAGGCGCTGCACGTTGCGCGCCTGCGGTCCTTTCGGGCTTTCATAGAGTTCAAACACTACCTCCTCGCCTTGCTGGAGCGTGCGGAATCCGTCCATCTGGATGGCCGAGTAATGGACGAACACGTCCTGGGTGTCATCGTGGGCGATGAACCCATACCCCTTCTGATCGTTGAACCACTTCACCGTGCCTCGCGCCTGAACTTGTGTTTCCTGTGACATTGCCTTTTTTCCTCCCGTGTGCACCGAACTCCACCGTCCCGCGCTCAGCCGCGGACGGCCAAGTCCTTATCTTACAACGCGCCACGTAATGGCTCTTTCTAGATTAACGGCTTATAGTATCAATGTCAATAGGAAAATACAAGATATGAAGATTGCCTTTTACATTGTCTTCTAGATCAGATCATTGATGTTAATTTTTTCGCTCTATTAAACGCGCCAGGTACACGCCCCGGTCCCGGACGCGTGGACCGAGGCGGCGGGCGGTATGCTATAGTGGGATTACCTCGGCGCGGCCCCGCGTCAGGGATTACGCGTAAACGTAGGAGATGGCGAGGGGATGATGGCGAGCCGTGAGACGCTGTTGAAGGAGATCTTGGACCAGTTCAGCGGGGTGCTGCGCGAACAGTATTTGCGCCGCTTGCCCCGGCCGCTGGCCGATATGGTGGAGAGCTACGTTAGGGACATGTTTGAACTCGCGCAACAGGGCCGGCCGCCGCGGCTTGTGGTGGTGGGGCGCCGGGGATCGGGTAAATCGAGCCTTATCAACGCCATTTTCCAGGAGAAAGTGGCGGCGATTGGCTCGGTAAAAAGCCAAACCGGCCGGGGACAATGGTACACCTACCAGGGCTCGGCGGGCGCGTTGCAGATCCTCGACACACGGGGCATCGGCGAGGGAAGCCGGCCCGCGGAGGACTCGAACGCCGCCAACGCCGCCGCGGAGGTGGAAGCGGCGGTGCGGGAACAATCTCCCGACGCCCTGCTGTTTCTCGTCAAGGCCAAGGAAGTGGACGCGCACATCGGGCCGGACGTCAAGGCGGTCCTGCGGCTTTGGGAAACGGTGCGCGCGGAGCACCACTTCCCGATGCCCGTGGTGGGCGTGGTGACGCAAGTGGACGAGCTGGACCCCTTGCGCGTGAGCGAGCCGCCGTTCGATCGCGATCTAAGGAAGCAGGCCAACATGAAGCGGGCCGAGGAGCTGTTGGAGACACAGCTCAGCAGGATCCTCCCCGAGGAGCCCCTCAACGTTTTCAGCGTGTGCGCGTATATGGAGTTCGAGGACGGCGAAATCGCGTACAGCCGGGCGTGGAACGTGGACGCCTTGCTGACCTATCTGGTGGATGTCCTGCCCAAGACCAGCCAGATGGAGCTGGCCCGGCTCGCGCAACTGCGCTCGCTTCAGGACAAGCTGGCCCGCAACCTGGTGCGGCAAGGCGCCCGGATCGCCGCGGGCCTCGCCGCCGTGCCCATCCCCATCGCGGACGTGGCTCCGCTCACGGCCCTCCAACTCAGCCTCGTGCTCATCATCGGCCGCATCTCCGGGCGGACCATGGACGAACACACCGCCCGCGAGTTCCTGGCCGCCGTCGGGCTCAACGTGGGCGTGGCCTACGCCACCCGGACCCTCGCGCGGCAACTCGTCAAGCTGTTCCCCTTCCCCGGAGCCGGCAGCGCCGTATCCGCCGGCATGGCCTACGGCGCCACTATCGGCATCGGCGAAGCGGCCATCGCGTACTTCATCGAAAGCGCCAGCGAAAAGGACGCCCGCCGGGTCTACGAACGCCGCCGCGAAGAGGCCCGGCGCGAAACCCCTAACCCCGAGGACCTGCCTCGCCTACCTCCGCCTTGAACCAGCGTGCTCCCCTGCAGCGCGACAACCCAACGAGGAGCGGATGATATGCCCAAGAGCATCGCGATTGTGGGCGCCTCCAATGACAGGCGCAAGTATGGTAACAAGGCGGTCCGCGCCTTCAAGGAAGGCGGATGGACCGTATACCCGGTCAATCCAAAGGGAGGAGCGATCGAGGGACTGCCTGTTTATCGGGATATGACGGAAACGCCTGATCCCATCGATCGGGTGGCGATGTATGTGCCCCCCGAAATTGGCAAGGAAATGCTGGACGCTATCGCGGCGAAACAGCCCGCTGAGTTCTTTCTGAATCCGGGCTCGGAAGACGAGGAGCTTATGGAGCGTGCGCGGGCCAAGGGGCTCAACCCCATCAATGCATGCAGCATCGTCAATATCGGGCTTAGCCCCGCTCAGTATCCCAGCGCGTGACCTCTCCACGGAAAACCTGGGCCGATACCCCCGGCTGGCGGCGCGTTTACCGGACAATCCCCATCAACGCGTCAAGCATGCGGTCGGTGGTGGTCATGACGCGGGTTGAGGCCTCGAAGGCCCGCTGATACATGAGCAAGGAGGCGACTTCCTCGTCCAGAGAGACGCCCGACACTTCTTCACGGCGGCGTTGAAAGTCGTCGAGGAAGGTTTCCTCGAGATCGCGGGTTTGCAGGCTGCTCCGCGTGTCCGTGCCGAGTTGCGAAATCATGGAACTATAGAATTCGCTAATCGTGGCTTGGCCGTCTTCCAGAATGCCGGTCTCCTCCACGTCCGCCAAGTCCAGCGCCGCCCGATTGTCGCCGTCGTCCCCGAGGTCCGGGCTGTAGCCGGAGCTTAAGAGCGCGGGGTTGGCCGCGATGCGGTCATCAACACTGATATCGCCGGCGCCCGTCCCGGAGAGGAGCCCGTTCAACCCGGCGGCGACGAGCACGTTGCTGTCATCATTTAGAAAATGGAAGGACCCGTTGTTATCCGCCTCGATCTCCAGGCGGCCATCCACGATTTGAGCGGTGACGTCGGGCACGGCGTTGAGGCTTGCGGCGAGATCGTCCAGACTGGCATCGGCGTCCACCGTAATCCCGCTGACGACACCTTGGTCGTCCCCATCATCATACAGCGCAATGTCGAACGACCCGTCGGTAACGTCAAAGGGGACTTGATCGGCAATGGGGGCGCTGGTGTCTTCCACTGGCATGGCGTTTTCCAACACGCCCGTGATGGCCTCCAGCCCGCGTCCTTGGGAATGAACGCCATTGATCCCTTGGATGAGCCCCTGCGCAATCGAGTCCAGATCGCCCATAACCTCGGGCACTACTTCGTCCCGCATGCGAAGCGCGCCCCCGAGCTTCCCGTTGCCCGGCGGAACGGCGTCTCCCGAGTCCGCGAAGCGCAATTGGTGAAAATCTTGATGAATGCCGAGCGGATCCAGGTCGCTTTTCCGAAAGGCCTCGACTTCCCGGGCTTGGTCACCTTGGACGAGGCTTTCCTCGCCGATAAGCACGTTCACCTCGCCGCTCTCCCGCTCATTCACGCTTATGTCCGCGATTTTGGAGAGATCATCCAAGAGCAGATCCCGCTCATCCCGAAAATCGTTGGCCGTGCGCCCACCCCCTTCGACATTACGGATTTTTTTATTGAGTTGGGCGATCCCCTCGGCCAACTCATTGAGTTCGACCGCCGCGTTGCGCACTTCGGCGTTGGCGTCCACCCGGAGGTCGTCCAGGCGGCTGTGGGTTTGGTTGACGAACTGCGTGAGGCTTTCCGCCTCTGAAAGGACGGATTGACGTTGCGGCAATTTGTCGGCATCGGAAGCAAAATCGTTCAGCGTTTGAAACCACTGGTCCAGGCGTTCACCGAAGGCGTTTTCCTCGGGTTCAAGGAATTTGTCCTCGATCTGGACGTAGAAGCTGCTTTCCAGCTCGGCCTGGCCCAATCCCGGCGCGGACCGGCGGTAGGCGGCATCAAGAAAGGTGTCGCGAATCCGCTCCACGCCCCTCAGGTTCACCCCCCGCCCGATTTGGCCGTAGGGCCGGTTGATCGGGCCGCGCGTTTCCAACTCCACGCGCTGACGAGAAAAGCCGTCGGTATTCACATTGGCGATGTTATGCCCCGCCGTATCCAATTGCACCTGGGACGCCGCCATGCCTGACCGGGCGATATCCAACGAACTGAACAAAGTTCCCACCGTCTCTGCCTCCTTCCACACATCCTGCCGTCGTGATTGGGTTGCCGTCTGCCCTTGAACCGAGAGCGCACGTGTCGTTCGTGTATATCGGCCGAGTCTGGCAAATCTTTAATCGGGGCGCGCATGCTTTCGTCCGAAGCTGCCAGAGACGGCAAAAAGGGATGGAAGTAACCGCGAATACACGCGAATACACGCGAATGCGCCGGAATGCGGAGACCGCCGCGAGGGTCCCTTCCATTGTGATAATATTATAAATACTGTAGACTTCTACTCATAGCGGGCGCGCGAAGGAGAACATCCCCCTTGATCCCCTCCCCGCGTTCGTGGGGACAGGCTTTCAAAGGGGCAATTTAACTTAAAAAGCCGGCAGGATGCCGGCGCTACGGGCTGTTTTACTTTAAGAGCCGGCAGGATGCCGACGGTACGGGGGAATTGTGCTTGGAAGCCGGCAGGATGCCGCCGGTACGAATTATTCCCGCTCCAAAAGAGGTGGCCCGAAGGGCCGGGGGATGTATAAACGCCCGGCCCACCACCTGATGGCGGCTGGGGAAGTAAAGGCGCGTTGCATCCTGGGCGGGAGCGTGATAAAGTACGGATATATGGTCAACACACCAGCCCCATTTGCATGGAATTTCTGCTCGATTTGCGGCCAGCCTCTTGAGTCCCGCCATGATGGCGAAAGTCTGCGTCCCCATTGTGGTCATTGCTATCGTTTCTACTATTTGAATCCCGTACCCGCGGCGTGCTGCGTGGTGAATGACGGCAATGGCAAGGTCATTTTTGTCCAGCGGGCGGTGGAGCCGGCCAAAGGATTGTGGAGTTTGCCGGGCGGTTTCGTCGAACTAGGCGAAACCACGGAAGACGCCGCATTGCGCGAGCTGAAGGAGGAGACCGATATCCGGGGACACAGACCGCGGCTGTTTGGCGCCAGCACGCAGCAGAGCGCGCTTTCGGGCGCCGTGGTGGTGCTCGGCTACCGCGTTGATGAGTGGGAAGGCGAAATGACGGCCCGCTCGGACGCGATGGATGTAGGGCTTTTCGGCAAAGGGGAACGTCCCCCCCTTGCGTTCGAGGCTCACCGCGAACTGCTGGCCCTGTATGATGCGCTTGACAGACCGTTTCCGGCGGATGAGACTGTAGGGTAGCGCTTGTTGCGCGTTCTTGCTCCCGGTCATGCCCGAGGGCCAGCGAAATGACTCCGCCCTCAAGAGTGTTCCTCTCATCGGGATAAAAATGGGCGATAGGGTTTGCCCTCGTTCAAGGCGCTTTCCCGCCGGACAAGTGACACGGGGAGAGTCCCGTCAGGTGCAGAGGCAGGAATCCGCATTGTGCGCTTTCCCGCCCTGTGTTATGATATAAGAGAATGTCGTGAAGCCGGGAACGGATCCGGCGCTCCCCTTGTCTGACCGCAAAAGGATTATTTCATCTAGATATGAACGGTTTTTTGAAGCAAATTTCGCTCTGGCTCATCCTGTTCTTGATCGGGGCGCTGGCGCTTATGTACTACTCCGACAGCCGCCAGCCCACCGTCGAACTAAAGAAACAAGATTTCGAGCAGGAGTTGGAGCGTGAGAATATCGCGGAGTTAAGCGTCACCAACTTGGGCGAGGAAGGCTTCTCCTACGAGGCCGAGTTCAAGGAGCCCGTTGAGAATCAAGAGCGGATGAAATTCGAGTGGCACACCTTCCCCGATGATTGGGAGGAGATGCTGGCCGCCCAAGGGGTGGACTACAGCATGGAGCGGGATAGCACCATGATGTCAACCTTCCTCATCAACATGATTCCGCTCTTGTTGATTATCGGTTTGTTCTGGTTCTTCATGTTCCGGCACATGCAGGGCGGTAACAACAAGGCCATGTCGTTCGGGAAAAGCAAGGCCAAGTTGGTGAATCACAGCGAACAGACGGTCACCTTTAACGACGTTTCCGGCGTGGATGAAGCCAAGGAAGAGTTGCAGGAAGTCGTTGAGTTCTTGAAGGATCCCCAAAAATTCACGCGGCTCGGGGGCAAGATCCCCAAGGGCGTTCTGCTGGTGGGTCCGCCGGGAACTGGCAAGACCTTGCTTGGGCGGGCGGTGGCGGGCGAGGCCAACGCGCCGTTCTTCAGCATCAGCGGCTCCGATTTTGTCGAGATGTTCGTGGGCGTGGGCGCGAGCCGCGTGCGCGACCTGTTCCAACAAGGCCAGAAGCACGCGCCGTGCATC